>NZ_RZSJ01000003.1:0-51240 GCF_003998025.1 Mesorhizobium sp. M8A.F.Ca.ET.021.01.1.1 | reverse complement strand
GGACGAGGCCGTCGGCGGCGGACGGCGGAGTGTGGAGGCACCCTTCGGCCGAGCATTGGCAAGGCTCGGCGTGAGCCGCCCCGACATTGTCGGACTGACCGCCGATCTCGGCAAATACACCGACATCCTGCCGTTCCGAGACGCTTTCCCGGAGCGCTTCTTCAATGTCGGCATGGCCGAGCAGAATCTGGTCGCCGTCGCCGCCGGGCTGGCGCGCACCGGCAAGGTGCCGTTCGCCACCACTTACGGCGTGTTCGCGACGCGGCGCGCCTATGATTTCGTCGCCATCGCGCTCGCCCACTCCAATCTCGACGTCAAGATCGTCGCGGGCCTCCCCGGTCTGACGACCGGCTATGGCGGCACCCATCAGGCGATCGAGGACCTTGCGCTGATGCGCATGATCCCCGGCCTCACTATCATCGACCCCTGCGACGCGACCGAGATCGAAGCCGCGACCGAAGCGATCGCCCAACATCGAGGACCGGTCTACATGCGGCTGCTGCGCGGCAGCGTGCCGGTTGTGTTCGAGCCCGGTTACGTCTTCGAGATCGGCAAGGCGCGCCGCCTGCGCCAGGGTAGCGATGTCGGCATCATCTCGACCGGCCTGATGACCGAAAGGACATTGGATGCAGCCGATGCTTTGCAAAAACGGGGCGTTGCTGCCGGCGTGCTGCATGTGCCGACCATAAAGCCGTTCGACAGCGAGGCGGTGGCCGAATTCGCCGCGTCGGTTGACCGTATCGTGACAGTGGAAAACCACGTCGTGGTCGGTGGCCTGGCGAGCCTTGTGGTCGAGACCTTGTTCGATGCCGGCATTGCGAAGACAGTGACGCGCGTCGGCCTGCCGGACCGCTATATCGAATGCGGCGCGGTGCCGACCTTGCAAGCGAAATACGGACTGACGACCGAGGCCGTCATCGCGACCATTGCCGCATTGAGCTAGGGTTCTCCCATGAAGATTACAGAGATCGAGACCTTTGCCGTCGGCGCCGGCTGGAAGAACTGGCTGTTTGTCAAAGTACATACCGACAAGGGCATCCACGGGATCGGCGAAGGCACGCTGAACGGTTTCATCAAGACTACCGAAGCCGGCGTGCACGAGTTGAAACACCTCGCCATCGGCCAGGACCCGCGCCGCATCAACGCGCTGGCCAAACGCATGCTGGACAGCGTCTCGCTCGACGGCGGCCACATCCACCGCACGGTGATCGCGGCCATCGAAGTCGCATGCTGGGACATACTGGGCAAGAGCCTCGGCGTGCCGATCCACCAATTGCTCGGCGGCCAGGTGCGCGACAGCGTGCTCGGCTATGCCAATGGCTGGTACCGCACCGAGCGCTCGCCCGAGGCCTTTCTCGATGCGGCGAAAGCGGTGCTGGCCAAAGGCTTCAAGGCATTCAAACTCGACCCGTTCGGCACCGCCCAAGGCTTCATTTCGCGCGAGGAGCTGGAGCTTTCCTACGCCATCTGCCGGACCTTACGTGACAGGCTGCCAAAGGACACGCTGATCCTGATTGACGTGCATGCGCGCTTCACCGAGATCGCCGCACTGCAGGCGGCGCAAAAATTCGCCGATCTCGACATCTACTGGTGGGAAGAGCCGACCTCGCGCGACCGCCAGGAGACCGTGCATGAAGTGGCGCACCGCTCGCCGATCCCGGTGGCGACGGGCGAGATGTACGACACGGTCGGTCAGTTCTACACGCTGGCGGCCGGCGGCGGCGTCAACATCTTCCAGCCCGAGCCGATGTCGCTCGGCGGCATCGGGCCGTCGATGCAGGTGGCCAATCTGGCGCTTGCTCATGGCAGCCATATCGCGCCGCACCAGAGCGGCGGACCGGTGGCGACGGCGGTTTGCCTGCAACTGGCGGCGGCGGTGCCGAACTTCCTCATTCAGGAACATTTCGACGCCTTCAACGACCCCTGGACGCGCGAGCTGGTGAGCTGGCATCCGACCGTCAATCCCGACAATGGCCATCTGTCGCTACCGGACGCGCCGGGGCTCGGCATCGACCTCGACATCGATGCGATCAAGGATCATCCCTACGATCCCAACGCCTATCTCAACGTCCATGCCGAAGGCTGGGAGAAACGCCTCGGGCGGCGCGAAGAGGCGGGGAAGCGTGGCCTTTAGGTTGGCAAAAGCCCTCCGGCCAATTCGTCATCCTAGGGCGGAGCAAGGAGCGAAGCGACGCGGCGCAGACCCTAGGATGACGAAGCTAGGGGCGCGTTTCGACTAACATCAAGACGTCAAGCGCTTTCGCGGTCGACGATCTCGAAGCCGAGGCTGGTGATGGTCGGCACCTTGGTGTCGCCGCCGAGCCTTGCCAGCAATTGCCGCACCGCGCGCCGTCCCATCTCGTAGCGGTTGACCTTCACCGTGGTCAGCGGCGGATGAAGCTGCGCGGCCAGATCCATGTCGCCATAGCCGGCAATGGCGATTTTTCCAGGCACCGCCCAACCGCGCCGGTGGCATTCCTGCACGGCGCCGACAGCGAGCGTATCGCTGGAAAAGAAGATCGCGTCGATATCCCTGTGGCGGGAGGTCAGCGTCACCAGCGCTTCGGCGCCGCCTTGCGCGGTGATCGGCACCTCGACCTCCAGGTCGGCATGGTTCTTGAAGCCGAGTTCGGTCAAGGCCGCGTGGTAGCCGGTGCGGCGTTGCTGGAGACGATCGTTGCCGTGGATCGGCGTCGAGACGAAGCCGATGCGCTTGTAGCCCTTCGCCGCCAGATGCATGGTCATGGCATAGGCTGTCTCGAAATTGGAGACGCCGACCACCATGTCGATTGGCTTGCGGCCCTTGATCTCGGAGATCTCGACCACCGGTGCGCCGCTGCTCTTCAGCAGCGCGCGCGCCGTCTCGCTTTGCACGAAGCTCTGCAGGATCATGCCGACCGGGCGCCAACCAAGCAGATTGCGGATCGCCTTCTCCTCGGCCTCCTGCGTGAATTCACCTTGCACCAGGAGCATCGAATAGCCGCTCTCGTGGCATTCGTCGGACATGCCTTGCACCTGTTCGGCTATGCCCGAATTGATCAGCGGCGGCACAACCGTGCCGATCATGCGGCCATTGCCGCGCATGCTGGAGGCCAGGCGGTTGGGCACGAAGCCGGCCTGCTCGATCGCCTCGAGCACCTTGGCGCGCGTCTCCGGCGACACCATGTCGGGATTGGACAGCGCACGTGACACCGTCATCGGCGCAACGCCGACGCGCTTGGCGATCTCGCGAACGCCGAGGCGCTGCGGCTTTTTCTCGCCCGCCGGCGGCTTATCGGTCATCACCCTGCTCCAAGAGAGCGCGATCCACCAAGGCAAAGTCCCACGGATCACATCAGCCCATTCATAGCGGTTGCAGCGGACGCTTTCCAGCGACGCGACGCGCTGTCGCGAGGCGTGGAATTTTCATCGTTGACAAGTTATAATATTATAATCTTAATGAAGACGAGGAGTGCGCCGGGATTGGCGCGGGTGAATGGAGCCGGCCGCGGGATCCGGCAACAGGCGCCGCCAGGGAGGTCAGGATGAACAGCGCGGCTGAGGTGAGCTCTCCGCGCCGGGACATGCAATCGTTCCGGCGGCGACTGATCGGCTTGATTGCGGTGGGCGAAGTCGGCGTGCTGGCGGCGATGGCCTTGCTGATTGCCTTCTTCTGGTTGCTCGAACCGGCTTTCCTGTCGGAGCGCAACATCCGCGCCATTCTCAACGTCGTCTCCTTTGTCGGCATCATCGCCATCGGCCAGACGATTCTGCTGGTTGCCGGCGAGTTCGACCTGTCCGTCGGCTCGGTCGCCGGGCTGTCCGCAGTGGTCGCCGCCAAGCTGATGACCGCTGCCGCCTTGCCGGTGACCGTCGGCATTCTCGGCGGCATCGGCGTCGGCGCATTGATCGGCCTGCTCAACGGCTTGATCGTCGTCAGGCTCGGTATCCCCGCCTTCATCCAGACGCTCGGCATGCTGTTCATCGGTCAGGGGCTGATCCAGGTGGTGACCGGAGGCTATCCGGTCTATCCGCTGCCGGAGGCGATCAATACGATCGGCGGTACGGATCTCGCCTTCGGCCTCGGCTGGAGTTTCGCCTTCTTCATCATCGCGGCGGTGGCAGCCGATTTCGTGCTGCGGCGCACCGTACTCGGCCGCAACATCTATGCCACCGGCGGCAACAAGGAAGTGGCGCATCTCGTCGGCATCAACACCAATGCCTGCAAGATCGGCGCCTTCATCACCGTCGGCGCGCTGTCGGCGATCGCCGGCATGTTCGTCATGGCCGATCTCGGCAGCGGCGGCACATCGATCGGCAGTGGCTGGGAACTGACGGTCATCGCCGGTGTCGTGGTCGGCGGCGTCAGCCTGTTCGGCGGCGCCGGCACGGTCGCCGGCGGTGTCGTCGGCATCCTGATGCTGAAAGTGGTGCAGAGCGGCCTCGTCGTCATCGGCGTCAACTCCAACTGGCAGCAGATTGCGGTCGGCGTGATCATGGTCATGGCCGTCGGCCTCGACATAGTGCGCCGCCGCTACTTCATCGCCGGGGCTTGAACCGGCCGAGATATTGCGCCGGCAAAAATGCCGGTGAACCATGGGAGGTAAGGCATGAAAATTCAGGTGAAGAAGGGGCTGATCCGGGCCGCATTGGTGGCGGCGACAGTCGCCACCTCGGGCCTAGCGCGGGCGGCGGATGTGCATCTGCTCTGGGTGCAGGCGATGAAGGATCACCCGGTGCACCGGCTGATGCAGGCGGGCTTCCTCAACAAGTGCAAGGAGCTCGGCTACACCTGCGAGGTCGTCGGCGACCCGAGCGCCACCAACTGGGACATCCCCGCGACCTTGCCACTTGCCGAGGCCGCGCTTGCCCGTACCAAATATGACGCCATCGGCGTCTACGGGGTGGACCCGGCCATCTATTCCTACATCACCAAGCTTGCCAAGGAGGGCTTCCCGATCGTCACCTGGCACGTCCTGCCGCCGGAAGGCACCGTCAATGGACTGAAGGCTGCGACCGGAGAAGACATTGCCGAGGTCGGCGCCAATGCGGCCATCGCCATCGGCGACAAGCTCGGCGGCAAGGGCACTGTGGCGCTGACGCAAGGCGCTTCCAACGACACCGAGAACGCCATGTCGGATGCCTTCCGCAAGACCATCGCGGCAAAGTATCCCGGCATCAAGGTGCTCGATACGCAGATGGAAGGCTTCGAGCCTTCCGCCGCCGAAGCCAAGGCGGTGGCCATCCTGCAGGGCAATCCCGACGTGACCGCCGCCTTCGGCACCACCGGCAACAGCATCCAGACCTGGTCGGGCGCGGCCCGCAAGGCCGGGCGCGACGTCGTCATCATCGGCATGGACTATATCAGGCAGAACCTCGATCTGGTGAAATCGGGCGCCGCCTACGGCATCGTCGCACAGCCGCTCTACGAGGAAAGCGCCAAGGTGGCCGAACTGCTCGGCGACCTCGCCCAGGGCAAGACGGTTCCCTACAGCAATCCGTTGCCGGCCAAGGTGATCACCGCAGCCGACCTTGCCCCCTACTACAAGATGCTGGACAGCGCCGGCCAGTAACGCCTGCCGCCGGGCCCGCATCTTGCGGACCCGGCAACATCCTGAGGGACCACTGTGTCGACCAACCAAGCGCCGCTGTTTTCAGCCACCGCGATCGCCAAGAATTTTGGCGGCGTGCAGGCGTTGCGCGGGGTCGATTTCGACGTGGTCTCTGGTGAAATCCATGCTCTGCTTGGCCAGAACGGCGCCGGCAAGTCCACCCTTGTGAAGATCCTCAATGGCGTGCATCCGGCCGGCTCCTACACCGGCACGATCCAGCTCGACGGCCAGCCCGTCAGCTTTGCCTCGCCGGCCGACGCGCGATCGAACGGCGTCGGTTATGTCCCGCAAGAAATCGAGGTGCTCGAACAGCTCTCGGTCGCCGAGAATGTCTTTGCCGGCCGCACCGGTCTGGGCGACGGCGTGCTGGTTCACCAGCGGAAGCTCGAGCAGCGGGCGGCCGAGATATTTGCCGATCTTGGCATCGATATCGACCCAAGGGCCTATGTCGCATCGCTGCCCTCGGCGCAGCGTCATCTGGTGATGATTGCCCGCGCCATCGTCATGAAGCCGCGCGTGCTGATGCTGGACGAGCCGACCGCGTCGCTCTCGGGCACCGAAGTCGACGCGCTGTTTGCCGTGCTGCGTCGGCTCAAGGCACAGGGCGTGGCGATGATCTACATCACCCATCGCCTGCCGGAAGTGCTTGCCATCTGCGACCGCGCCACCGTGCTGCGCGACGGACAGGTGGCGGTGCGCATTGCCCGCGAGGATTTCGACGCCGAGACCTTCATCTTCTCGATGTCCGGGCAAAGGTTGCAGCGGCTGTTCCCCGAGCATGCCGCGCCTGTCGGCACCCCGACCGCGCTGGAGGTTCGCCGCCTCAGCGTCGACGGCCACGGCGGTGCTGTCCATGGCGCGAGGGACATCAACCTGTCCGTCGCGGCCGGCGAGATCGTCGGATTGGCGGGACTGCTTGGCCCCGGCCGCAGCGAGATCCTGCACGGCATCTACGGCCGCGTGCTGTCCGAGGGCGAGATCCACGTCGGCGGCAAGGAGGTATCGATCAAGTCGCCCGCCGATGCCCGCGCGGCCGGCATCGCGCTGCTGACCGAGGATCGCAAGCGTGACGGCCTGCTGTTCAACCTGCCGGTCGGCGCCAACATCACCATCGGCAATCTCGCGCCCTTGTCGCGGCGCGGCGTGGTGCGCGGCGGGCTGGAGCGCAACGCCATCGTGGCAGCCATGCGTGCCCTCAACGTCAAGGCATCGTCGCCGCGG
This sequence comes from Mesorhizobium sp. M8A.F.Ca.ET.021.01.1.1, assembly GCF_003998025.1. Taxonomy (NCBI): domain Bacteria; kingdom Pseudomonadati; phylum Pseudomonadota; class Alphaproteobacteria; order Hyphomicrobiales; family Phyllobacteriaceae; genus Mesorhizobium; species Mesorhizobium sp. M8A.F.Ca.ET.021.01.1.1. The sequence goes on along the minus strand of NZ_RZSJ01000003.1, from coordinate 44,428 downwards.
GCCTCGGTCACCCATCTGTCGGGCGGCAACCAGCAGAAACTGCTGTTTGCCCGCGTGCTGATGCGGGCGCCGAAGGTACTGCTGCTCGACGAGCCGACCAAGGGCGTCGACGCGGCAACCCGGCATGAGATCTACCGGCTCGTGGTCGAGTTGGCCGACAAGGGCGTTTCACTGCTGATCGTCGCGTCGGAACTCGAGGAATTGATCGGTCTTTGCGACCGCTGCCTCGTCGTGGCCGACGGCCGCATCGTCGATGAATTCGGCCGCGGCGAAGGCGGCGAGGATCGCGTCTTGCGTTCGGTCACCGCGGCGCAGGCCGAGCGTCAGGCACAGGTTTCCGCATGATATTTGCCGGCAAACGCATTTTCGTCACTGGCGCCGCGACCGGGATTGGCCGGGCAACGGCGGAATACCTTGTCGCCGAGGGCGCCAAGGTCTTTGGCGCCGGGCTGGACGGCGATGACGGCAAATCACTGGCGAGCCGTTATGGCGAGAGCCGGCTGATCTTCCGGGAGAGCGACCTCACGCGCGAAGCAGACGTCCGGGCAACCGTCGCGGCGGCGGCGGAACGGTTCGGCGGGCTCGACGCGGTCGTCAATTGCGCCGGCATCTATCCGACAGGCAAGCGGCTGGAAGAGCTTTCCGACGAGGAGTGGGACAGGACCATATCAGTCAATCTGACGGCCATTTTCCGCGTCTGCCGGGCGACCTTGCCGCTGCTGCGCGAGGCCGGCGGCGGCTCGATCGTCAACATCGCCTCCGTCCATGCCGACGCCACCGTACCCGGCGTGCCCGCCTATGCGGCGACCAAGGCGGCGGTCGTCGGCCTGTCGCGGCAGATGGCGCTCGACTATGCCGTCGACCGCATCCGCGTCAACGCCGTGCTGGTCGGCTCGGTCGCCACCCGCATGACGCTCGACGGGCTGGAGGCAGCCGGCGGCGCGGAAGCGCTGGGCCTGTCTTTCGAACCGAACCGGATCGCGCGCATCGCCAACCCTGCCGAGATCGCCACGGCAATAGGCTTCCTGATCTCGGACGCCTCTTCCTTCGTCACCGGCAGTGCCATGCAGGTGGATGGCGGCCTGCTGGCTCGGCTGCTTTAGGATTGAAGCGCGAAGGGCATGAACGAAACAGCGCCGGCTGCACTTTCCCCCGGGCCAAGCACGATGACGCCCTCTTCCGGATCATCCCATCGGCCGCGGTTGAAGGCGCCGGAGGCATTGGTCTGGGGTTCGACGCAGAAAAACGGTTTTGTCGGGTCGGCATAGAGCATCAGGTGCCTGAAGACCGGATCGGCCGTGATCCGCAGCCCCGCGCCGCGCGAGGGAAAGCGGATGATCGCCTCGCCGCCCCAGCCGCCATAATCATTGTTGCGCCAGCCCGCCGGCAATGGCCGGCCCTCGGCGAAGTCGAGTTCGGGTGGCAGCGTGATCGGGTCGCCGGAAACACCGTCGGGCTCTTCGAGATAGAAACACTTGGCCTTGAATTGCAGAGTGGCGTCCGGGTCGCGATCGAACCAGGGGTGCAGGCCGAAGCCGAACGGTAGGGAAACCGGTCCGGTGTTGGTCAGCGTCATGGTCACGTCAAGCCCCTCGTCGGAAACCACGAAAGTCTGCATCGCGCGATAGGAATAGGGTTCGCCGGCGCCAGCAATATCCAGCGCCAGGGTTGCGCTACCGGCTCCTGCCTCCACGACAGTCCAGGCAAGCTGCCAGCCGCTGCCATGCACGTTGAATTTTTCCGGCGGATTGTTGGGCAGGACCTGCCAACGCTTTGACCTGAACTCAAAGGCATTTCCGGCGATGCGGTTGGCATAGGGCGTCATCGGGAACATGGCGACGCCCAGCACGTTGCCGGCCTCGCGATCGCCGTCCGAAAGCCGGCGCATCAGATCGATGCCGCGCCAGCGCAGTGAACTCACGGAGCCGCCGATTTGCGACACCAGCCCGACCTCGATTGCGCCGGCCGTCAGCGCCAGCGGCTCAGAAATTACGCCCATAGCCTGCCATCCATCCACCGTCGACGCCCAGCATCTGGCCCGTCGTATAGGTGTTCAGTGGATCGCAGAAGAACAGCACGGCCGCAACCGCTTCCTCGATATTGCCGGCGCGGTTGACCGGGACGTGGCTGAGCATCGCCTTGTCACCCGAAACCATGGTCTCGTCCTCGACCAAGCCGACGCCGACGGCATTGACCAGGATTTTGGGGCCGAACTCCATGGCCAGCGTGCGCATGCCGGCCAGGATCGAGGCGTTCTCCATGGAGAAGCGCGGATGGCGGCGCATCGGCATGCCGGCGGTCACCGAAAGCAGGAAGACGATGCGTCCGCCGTTGCGCTCGGTCATGGCCACCGCCGCCTTGCGCGCCGCCGCGTACAAGGTGCCGGGATTTTCGGCCGTGCTTCCCGGACGCAGAGGGCATGATACCAGAACGATGTCGGGGGAAAGGACGCTGGCGTGCCGCGCCCCTTCGAGGACGCGGCCGCCATTGGCGCGCAAGGCGGCGAGTGCCGCCTCGGCAACCGGATTGCTCGCGCCTTCCAGTTCTATTGTCGAGCCAGTGAGATCGATTTCCATGGCCCCGCTCACATCATGTATCCCGCCGTCCAGCCGCCATCGACGGCCAGCACCTGGCCGTTGACATAGCTGGCGGCCGGCGAGGCCAGGAACAGCACCGCCTCGGCGATCTCTTCCGGCTGGGCAGGCCGGGCGAGGGGCACATGGTCGAGGAATTCCTGCGTGCGCCCGGCGAACTTGCCGTCCTCGCCATAGAACAGCTTGGCGGTCAGCGCCGTCATCACCGACCCCGGCGCGATGGCGTTGGTGAGAATTCCCCTGGCGCCGAGTTCGATTGCCATCGACCGCGTCAGATGGATGATGCCGGCCTTGGCGGCGACGAACGGGCTTTGCAGCCGCATGGCGGCGAGCCCGACGACGGAGGCGATGTTGACGATGCGCCCGCCCTTGCCGGCGGCGAGCATCGGGGCCAGTGCTGCACGGCTCACGATGTAGAGGCCATCGAGGTCGATGCCGGTGATGCGGTCCCATTCGTCGGCCGGGAATTCGTCTAATGTGACGCGATGCGCCAGCGTGTTGACGCCGGCATTGTTGATGAGGATGTCGAGGCGACCATAGCGCCGCATGAGCGCGGCAATCGCGGCGTCCACCGATATGGGATCGCGGATGTCGGTGGCGCAGGCCATCGCATCGCTCAACCCGGCCGCGACCTGGCTTGCGCCCTCGCCATTGATGTCGGCCACGACGATCGCCGCGCCATTGTCCGACAGGCGTTTGGCGATCGAACTGCCGATGGCGCCGGCGGCTCCCGTGACCAGCGCCACCTTGCCTCGCAAATCGCAGCGCATGTCCCGTCAGCCTCCCGCAGCACAGGTTATGCTATTATAATAATCTGGTGGCGCGGACAAGCAGCTGCACGGGCGCGCGGGACTTATTCCGCGGCCGCCCCGACCGCGCCCTTGCGGGCGGCATCGACCATCCGCCGGCGCGCCCGGAACACGCCCCATTGCTGGTCGACCAGCACGCCGATGAGGATGACGCCCCCCATCACCGCGAAGTTGAGCGAGGAGGGGATGCCGAGCAGGTTGACCAGGTTCTGCAATTCCTGCAGCAGCACCGTGCCGAGGATGACGCCTATCAGCGAGCCCTCGCCGCCGCGCAGCGAGAAGCCGCCGAGCACGGCCGCCGCAATGGCGTAGAGCTCGTAGAACTGGCCATGGCTGGCCGGCGAGATCGAGCGCGTGTACATGGCGAAATAAATCGCCGACAGCGCGGTTAGCACGCCGCAGATGACGTAAGCCGCCATGACGACGCGTCCGGTGCGGATGCCCGAATATTTCGCCGCCTCCTCGTTCTTGCCGATGGCGTAGAGATAGCGCCCGAACACCGAGCGGTGCAGCACCACCCACATGACGATGGCGATGACGATCAGCGCGAAGAAGGAGTTAGGCACGCCCCAGGAGCGGCCGGCGGTCAGGAATTCGAGATCGGGAAAATTCTGGCCGAAGGCGAAGCCGGCCGTGCCGTCGGCGGTGTAGAAGCGCGCGACGCCGCGATAGATCAACAGGCCGCACAGGGTGACGACGAAGGGCTGCAGCTTGAGCCGCGTGATCAGCCAGCCATGCGCCAGCCCGATGATCGCGCCGAGCACCAGGATCAGTACGAAGGCGATAGGCCATCCCATGCCGCGCACGGCGATGAAGTCGATGAACAGCGTGCCCAGCAGCGCGACGACGGAGCCGACGGAGAGCTCGATGCCGCCGGTGATGATGACGAAGGCTTGGCCGATCGACAGGATACCGAAGAGACCGATGAGGTTCGAGGTGTTGGCGAGATTGATCGGCAACAGGAAGCGCGGATTGATGATGGCAACGATCGCTCCGACCACCAGGATCAGGATCAGCAGGCCGAGATCTTTCTTTGTCATCGTCGTCTCCGCTTAGCTAAGGCGCGTCGCGCGCTTCAGCTCTTTGTTTATGCATGCCGTTGCCGCAAAAACCGCGGGCAACTTTTGCGCGGGCATGCATTAGTTTGCCGGCTTGCCCACCGCGAGCAAAAGCACGTTTTCCTGGCTGAAATGGTCCTTGTCGAGGATGCCCGAGATCTGGCCCTCATGCATCACGGCGATGCGGTCGGAGACGCCGATCACCTCTTCCATGTCGCTGGAGATCATCAGCACGGCGACGCCGGCGTCGGCCAGCGCCCGCATCAACCCGTAGATCTCCGCCTTGGCGCCGATGTCGATGCCGCGCGTCGGCTCGTCGAGGATCATCACCTTGGGGTTCATGGCCAGCCATTTGCCGAGCACGACCTTTTGCTGGTTGCCGCCCGACAGCGTGCCCGTGCGCGTCTGCACCGAAGGCGCCTTGATGCCGAGATTCTTCTTTTGCTTCTCGGCGGTAGCCGCTTCCGCGCTGTTCGAGACCAGCGTTCGCTTCGCATGTGCCGGCAAATTGGGCAGTGAAATGTTCTGCGCGATCGACAGGTCGAGCAGGATGCCGGTCAGCTTGCGGTCTTCCGGCACGAGGAAAATGCCTTGCGCGACGGCGTCCGCCGCGCTCGCCAGCGTCAGCGGCTTGCCGTTGAGCTCCAGCGTGCCGCCAAGGCTGGCTTCGATGCCGAAGAAGACCCGTGCCAGTTCGGTGCGGCCGGAGCCGACGAGGCCGGCGAGACCAAGGATTTCGCCGCGCCTGACGTCGAGATCGACCGGCCGGCTAGGATAGGTGGGGGTGCGGACCGCCTTGGCCGAGAGCGCCACGGCGCCGGGGGCACGCGCGGCCTCGGAGGCCTTCTCGCGTTCCTTCAGCATGCGGCCGATCATCAGCTTGACCATCTGGTCGTGGTTGATGTCGCGTTTGCCCAATGTTCCGGCCAGCATGCCGTCGCGCAGCACGACGACGCGGTCGGCGACGCGCTCGATCTCGTGCAGGCGGTGCGAGATGAAGATGACCGAGATGCCGTGGGCCTTCAGCGCCTTGATGACGTCGAGCAGCTTGTCGGTCTCGGCGAGCGGCAGGCTCGATGTCGGCTCGTCGAGGATGACCAGCCTTGCCTTGATCGACAGCGCCTTGGCGATCTCGACCATCTGCTGCTGCGCCAGCGAGAGATCCGCGACCTGTGTGTCGGCGGAAAAATTGGCGCCGACGCGCTTCAGCAGCGGCGCCACCATTTCGCGCAGTTTCGCGCGGTCGACCAGCCGCAGCGGCCCGGCGCGCAGCGGCTCGCGGCCGAAGAAGATGTTGGCGGCGACATCGAGATTTTCGAACAGATTGAGTTCCTGGTGAACGAAGGCGATGCCCGACCCCAGGCTGCCCTCCACGCTCAGGCCGTTATGGGCGGTGCCGTCGACCGTGATGGTGCCGGTATCCGGCGTGGTGACGCCACCGAGGATTTTCATCAGCGTGGATTTGCCCGCGCCGTTCTCGCCGACCAGGCCGATGACCTCGCCCGGCCTGACCTCCATCGAAAACCCGTCGAGCGCCACGACGCCCGGATAGGTCTTGCGCACGTTCTCCAAGCTGAGGAACGGGGTGGTCGCAGCGATGGATGTGTCGGAATAATTCATCATGCCTGACAGCGTTTGGCGGGCTCACAGCCTGACTGGCCTGATCGAACCCGTCAATAAAAAGCGAAACGTCGCGCCGCCCCTCACCCTTACCCTCTCCCCGTATAGAGACGGGGAGAGGGGGTCGCCAGCGTCGCGGCCATCTCCCTTCTCCCCGTCACTATACGGGGAGAAGGTGCCGGCAGGCGGATGAGGGGCAGCGCCAACGCCGATCAGTTACCTGCCATCGCCTTGAGATTGGCGGCATAGGCGTCGACGTCATCCTTGCCGATGATCTTGGTCGGGATGATGATCAGATTGCCGGCCGGGATACCCGACTTGTCGCCCTTGAGATAGGCGGCCATCAGCTTCATGCCCTGATAGGCCCATTCGAAGGGCTGCTGCACGACGGTGGCGGCAACTGTGCCTTCCTTGACGCCGCCCAGCGTGATCGGATCGTCATCGAAGCCGACGACGGTGATCGAGCCGAGCTTGCCGGCGTCGCGCAGCGCTTCATAGATGCGCGGCGTGTTGTAGGAGTAGAAGCCGACCATGCAGGTGACGTCGGGGCTGGCGACCAGCGCGTCCTCGACATTCTTCTTGGCGCGCGCCTGGTCGATGTCGTCGCCGCGCACGTCGACGAGCTCGATCTTGGTGCCGGCCAGACCATCCTTCATGCCCTGGATGCGCTCCTTGGCATTGTCGGCGCCGAGCAGGCCGACGAAGCCGAGGCACTTGCCGCCGTTCGGCATCGCCTTCTTGGCGATTTCGGCCGCCTGCTTGCCGGCGTCGACATTGGACGAGCCGATATAGGCGACACGCTTGGTCTGCGGAGCATCGGAGTCCGTGGTGAACAGCGCCGTTTGCGAGGCGATCTTGTTCAAGCCATCGGTCGAGGTCTTGGGATCGACGGCCGAGACCATGATGCCCTTGACGCCGGCGGTCACCAGATCGTCCATCAGCCGCTGCTGGATGGCGACCGAGGATTGTTCGGGATATTTGAGTTCGAGCGTGTAGTCGGGCAGTTCGCCCTGCGCCTTCTTGACGCCGGCTTCGGCCGCTTTCCAGAAGTCGGAAGCGCCGTTGACGACGAAGGCCAGCGTCGGCTTGTCGTCGGCGCGCGCGATGGCCGTCGCCGTCAGGCCGACAGCCAGGGCCGCGGCGGCCATGGATGCATTGCGTATCAAGGATTTCATGTTCAACCTCCCGTTTTGGTCAGTCGTAGGACTGGCCGGACTTGCTCACTAGAATTGTCTTGCTCACCTGAATTGCCGTCTGCGGCGTGGACGCCCTCCTCCTCAAGGGGTTCCCGGCACTGAGAAGAATGGCGTCGTTCCCAGCCACGCCAGGGACTTTAGACAACCATTCTTCATTCGTAAATAGTCCGATTTGTCTGACATATCACATATCTGAGACATGGTTTGCGGAAGCAATATCCGCTCGCCATCGGGCCATTCACAGGCACGTCCATCGCGGCCGGACCGATCGGGCCGGATGCGATGGATTGACGGTACAGCGCATCCTTGTATTAGTAAATACTATTAGCAAAGGGCCGATCTGGTGGCGCTCGGGTGTCATAGCGAGCCGATTCGGTGACGCTGCGATGCTTGACCACGCCGAGCCGGAGCCTTGCAAATATGGTATTTTTGCGAGGCTGGGCCTGCATGACGGGATGGGCCGCAAGGATGATAATAACTATTAGTTTAGCCGATGCGCCCAGGGACTGGCAGCGTCACGCCATCTTGTCGGCCCGCCAGGCCGCCGTTAGACAGGCTGGGAATTGGGGAACATCTACGGCATGAGCGAGACGACGGATCCGGACATCGCAATCGCGAAGCGCCGCAAGGCGCCGGCAAAGCCCAAGGGCCGCGTCACCATGACCGACATTGCGCGCGCCGCCGGTTGCTCGCAGGCCACGGTTTCCTTCGTGCTCAACAATTCGCCCGGCATTCGCCTGTCGCAGCAGACCCGCGAGCGGGTGATCGAGGCGGCGCGGGCGCTCGGCTACAGCGCCCCCGCCTTCTCGGCGCTGAAGCAGCCGGTTGCGGCTTTCGAGGGCGCCGCCTTCGACGGACTCGACGGCGTGATCGGCTTCGCTGTCGACCAGCTCGCCACCAGCCCGGAGGCCGTGGTCGCCATCGAGGGCGCGCGCCAGGCGTCGTGGAATGCCGGCAACGTGCTGCTGGTGGCGCAGACCATGGGCGACGCCGTGATGGAGCCGCGCGCCATTTCAGCGCTGACCAGGCGGGGCATTTCGGCGCTGATCTACATGACCATCTTCACCCGCGAGATCACGGCGCCCGACTTCCTCTACGGCCTCGACATCCCGGTCATCCTGCTCAACTGCTACACGACGGACTATGCCTTCCCCGCCGTCGTGCCCTCCGAGATCGCCGGCGGCCAGAGCTCGACCCGCCATCTGATCAGTCACGGCCACCGCCGCATCGCCACCATCACAGGCGAACCCTGGATGCAGGCGGCGCAGGACCGGCTGAAAGGTTACCGCCGGGCGCTCGCCACCGCCGACATCCCGTTCGACGGCGAATTGGTGGTGGAGGGCGACTGGTCGGCCAGCGCCGGCTACGCCGCGACTGTGAAGCTGCTGGCCCTGAAGGACCGCCCGACCGCCATCTTCTGCCAGAACGACCGCACGGCGATCGGCTGCTACGAAGCGCTGAAGGAAGCCGGCCTGCACATCCCGCAAGATATCTCCGTCGTCGGCTACGACGACGAGGAAATCGCCCGCCATCTCTTCCCGCCGCTGACCACCTCGATCCTGCCGCATATGGCCATGGGCCAATGGGCGATCGAGCAGCTGGAAGCGCCGGCGGTGGCGGGACGGGGGCGCTATCCCATCACCAAGCTGGAGTGTCCGCTGGTGGAGCGGGAGAGTGTGGCGACGTTCAGGGGCTTCGCATAAACCACCGGTCCCTTGTCCCGTCCCGGATGCAGGCATTCACCGTGCTCCCCGCGTCTTGGCTTCATCTCGATAGGGGTCTAGCCTGCGCCTGCAGCCGGGGGAGGCGCCTATGACATCGAGTTTCACCGTTCATGACGCGTCCGGCTACGAGCAACTCATGGGCCGCTGGAGCCGAAAGCTCGCGCCCAAGTTCATCGGCTTCGCCGGACTTGCCCCTGGCGAAAAGATACTCGACGTTGGCTGCGGCACCGGCAGCCTGACGTTCGAGCTGGCGAAATCCGCCGAACTCGCGGCGATCGAGGCAATCGACTTTTCGCCTGTTTTCGTCGAGGCGGCAAAGCGGCGCAACGCCGATCCGCGCATCGCAATCCAGCAGGCGGACGCCACCGCCTTGCCGTTCGCGGACAATGCGTTCGACCGTGCGCTGGCCCTGCTGGTGCTTCATTTCGTGCCGGAAGCCGGCAAGGCGGTTGCCGAAATGCGCCGTGTTACGCGGCCGGGCGGCGTGGTCGCGGCCGTGGTGTGGGACCATCTCGGCGGCATGGCGGGCATGCGCATGATGATCGACACTGTGGCGGCGCTCAGCGAGAGCGGACGCCAGCTGCGCAGCCGCTATTGCTTCCAGCCGATGATGCAGCCCGGCGAAATGAAGCGGAGTTTCGTGGAACAGGGGCTGGCCGACGTGACCGAAACCGAGCTGATGATCCGCATGGATTATCAGGACTTCGCCGATTATTGGGCGCCGATATCAGCCGGCGAGGGCCCGCTCGGCAAATACATGACCACGCTGGAGGCAGCCGAACGCGAGCGCGCCGAGGCTGCCGTTCGCGATGCCTATCAGGCCGGACGACCGGACGGGCCGAGGTCGTTCGCCAATGTCGCCTGGGCGTGCAGGGGCATGGTGCCCTGACCGCAGGCGGCGAAGCGCCTTTAAAAGCTGCTGTCAGGCCTGCCGTGCAACCAGATCGACATAGCGTTGCAGGTAGAGTGGCCAGCCCTGATCGCCGGCGACGGCATCGCGGACGCCTTCCCAGCCCTGGCCATGGCGCTCCAGGTTCCTGTGCTCGATCTCGACGTGGGTACGCTCAGCCGTTTCGGCGGTGAACCGCACCTCCCACTCGCTGGTTCTGGCCGGGTCGGTCTCGATGCGCCATTGCGGGCTGATGTCCCAGCTCAGGAGCACGCGGTTGGGCGGGTCATAGGCCAGCACGCGCGCCCAGCGGCACTCGCTGCCGTCGACGCCGCGATCATAGACGTGGCCACCGACCCGAGGCTCGAACACCGTCTCGGCGACCTCGGCTGCAAGCAGATTGTGCTCTGGCGGTTTGAAACTGCCGAAATCCTCGGTGAAAACCTTGAAGGCGCGTTCGATCGGCGCCTCGACCACGACGGACTGTTTCACGGAGGCGATGGGGACCTGGGTGTTCATGGTGACTCCTCTGGTGGGGTCTCGACAGCCAGCTTGTAGGCCGCGAGAGTCTTGCTCCAGAACCGGTCGACCCAGGCGCGCATCTGGCCAAGCCCGTGCGGATCGATGTGGTAGACGTTGCTGGCGCCCTTCGGCTCCGCGCGCACCAGCCGCGAATCCCTGAGCACCTTCAGGTGTTGTGACACCGCGGACTGCGACACGCTGACCTGCCGCGTGACCTCCGCCACCGAGCGCGGCCGCTCCGCGATCAGCTCGAAAATCTGCCTTCGGGTCGGATCGCCCAAGGCGGCAAGCTGTGCACTATCAACAGTCATGACTTATGATTAGTGCAGACTGATGATTGAGTCAAGCGGGCGCACCTAGTAGGCCCTGTTTGGCAGTGCGGGAATTTCTCCCGAAAGACAGATCGCATTCGTTTGGATGGAAGGAATTACGTCAGGTCGAGATCCACCCGGCCGCGAGATCTATCCCTTGCGTTCTTCAAGGCTGTTGCCGCCGTCGACGACGAGCAAGGCGCCGTTGATATAGCTGGCGCTCTCGGAGGCCAGGAACACGACTGCCGCCGCGACCTCGTCCGGCCGGCCGGCGCGGCCCGGCGGCGCATGCAGGGCCGCTATCCGCTCCGGCTCGCTCGAGGCGCCTGTCTCGATCCAGCCCGGCGCCACGGCATTGGCGGTGACGCCGTGGCGCGCCACTTCCAGCGCCAATGTCCGGGTCAGGCCGACCATCCCGGCCTTAGCCGCGGAATAGGCGGCGGTGCCCTGGTAGGAAACCAGCGGCCCGGTCACCGATGCGACATTGACGATGCGCCCATATCCCGCTTCGACCATCGCCGGCAGAAACGCCCTGGTGACGAGAAACGCCGTCTTCAGGCTGGTGTCTATGCCCTGGTCCCACTCGGCCTCGCTCATCGTCAGAAACGTCTTGTCGATGGACGGCGAGGCCAGCGATCCCATGCCGGCATTGTTGACCAGGATGTCGACAGCGCCGACCTCGGCCCGCAGCCGCTCCACCTCCGCGGCGATGGTGAGATCGGCGATAGCGGCTTTGGCATCGATGCCCTCGCCGCGAAGCCCGCCGGCGCGCTCAAGCACTCGCGCGCTGGCGCCGGTCAGGAAAACGGCATGCCCGGCCTGGCCAAACTGGCGCGCAATGGCGAAGCCGATGCCGTCGACAGCGCCGGCGCCGGTGATCAGGACACGCCTGGTTTTGGGGGTGGTTGCGGCCAAATCAGGCTCCAAAACCCGTTCGGGCCAAACGTGTCACCTATGTCTCCGGTACAAACCGTAACCTGTGTGTCGGGAACGGACCCTATGGAACTGGCATCGCACGGTGGAGGAAAGCGACAACTAAGTCCACACCACACCCCAGCAATAACGGCCTCAATCACCCAGCTACGGCTTGCGGCGCGATGTGCTGCGAGGGGACGCTATGATAGGCCTGCTGCGATTGAGAGGCAAAAGCGCCTGCCGGCGCGAAGATTGGCTCCTGCCGAACGGACTCCCGGAGAGGCTGGGACGGTGGTGAGCGGTCGGCGCGAGCGAACCGGCCGACGAGCTCTTGCATCGGACCCTGGGGCCGCCCTTACGGCGAGGGTCCGGAACGGGAGGTCGGTATGGCAGCGAAAAGGAGCGATGGTTCGGTCCCAGGGAGATAGCGCGGCGTCACCACCAAGGCGCGCTGCCGAGCAAGCCTTAGTCGGCGATTTCGAATGGAAAGACCTTCTTCCAATCCTGCTTCATGTCGACGACAATCCAGCCCCGCTTGGTCGCCTGGTCCCAGGCCTTGTCAAGCTTGCCGACCGGCGAATTTCGGTCATAGGCGTATTCGCGCTTGGCGTCGGTGTGATGCACGATCCCCATGAATCGCGCTCCATTGCCGGAGGCGGTCCATTCCAACATCTGCTGGTCACCATCCGAATTGCCGAAGGCAAGGATCGGCTTGCGCCCAATGAACCTGTGGATACCGACAGGCTTGCCCGGACCATCGTCGATGAAATCGACTTTCGCATCCTTGACCAATGCCGGCGTTCCATCCGGCTGAACCGTGAATTTCGTAATCCCTGACGAGCCGACAATCCTTTCGGGCGGAATGCCGTAGACCTGCTCCACCCAGGGGCGCATGAAATCAATTCCACCGCCCGAAACGATGAACATCTTGAGCTCGTTTTGCCGCAGATACTCCAGCAACTCCAGCATCGGCTGGTAGACAAGTTCGACATAGGCGCGATTAAAGCGTGGGTGCCGGGCGTTTTTTGTCTATTCGACGACCGCCTTTGTGAACTCCTCCGTGGTCATTCCGGCGTGCGTCGCCGCCATGATCTCGAAAATCCCCTTCTCGCCCGAAGCGAGCCAGGCCTTCTGGTCGTTGGAAATCACCGATTTGGCGCCATCGATCAACTGCCTGATGGCGCGCCGCGCCGGGTGATGATGAGAACTACGTCTACGCTATAGCCCTCCTTTAGGCAGTTTCGCACCGAGGATTTCAGCAGACCGCCGATTGCCCCGTTGCACAAAGCGGCTGACGAAGGAGGACTCCATGCAATCGGGCAACGTTTGAAGGTCTGAATGGGGCCGACTCCAGAAAGGCCGGTTCCGGCCAGACGACCTGAATAAGCCGACATTCGGCTCACGGTCCCATGTCTGCCATTCAACAACCTATTGCCTGTCGCCAAATGGGCCATCGGAACTCGAGCAAGTGGCGACCTGAACCCGAGTGTCATTGACCGAACCGATTGGTCGGCAGCCCACCTACCCGCACCGCGACCGCAATGTCGCAGAGCGCGCATAGACGACAACTGGAAAAGTGCCAAGAGTGTTGGACAGGGCGTGGAAGACCGCTCCTCCCAACGCTTGGCAGCAGGGCTTGTTAGAGCTGTGCCTTATCAACGAGGCATCTTAGAAGGCCGAGCGTCTCTGATGCGCAGACGCTCGGCTATCTAGCGTTATTTCAGTCGGGAGAGGCTACCAGTTGTCGGCAGGTCGAGAATTTGCGAGATCACCATAATATACAGACGGAAGTGCCTTCGCGAGGAACGAGAACTCCGAATGGCAATGGCGCATCAGCCCCAGTCCGATCTCGTCCGGGACAGCGTGGCCGCCCTTGTCGCTATCGAGACCAAGAACGAATCTGCTTCGCAGAACGAGGCCATCGGGCGTGTCCCGTGTGACGTGCATCATCCGGCCGCTTGTTGGAATTCCATGCTCGTCAACCTCAACATCATCGCCAAAGCCAATTCCGGCGTAGAAAAGTGCGGATACGCCGCCCACCTTCTTTGCGGCATCGATGTCCGTGGCACTGAAGTATGCGGCTGGGCTCAGGAATTTGATGGTTGCTTTGACCGGAGGAACCTCTCCTAGCGACTCCGTCGCCCTTATCGTCGCGCCGATGTAGTTCTCACCTTTTTTCCAAAGCTCGTCCCAACCGAAATGGCGCTTGTGATCAATTGGGTGCCACCAGCGAAGGTGTTCGTCGGTTTCAAAATACTTGAACCACCATTCCAGCATCGCTCCATTGCACCCTGGCATTATCGTTCTGCAGGCGACCGTGAGGGTGCCGGAGGCGAAGCGCTCGATACCCATTTCGAGTCTAATTGGGTCGGCGTGCAGCAGTGCGACAGGGATTGCTGCGTCCAATTCATGTTGCATTTCCATCTCCCATATTTAGGAAACGCTCTTCGTTTCCTAAATATGATCGGTATACCGTTCGTACGACGTTGGTCAAGGAGATCAAGATTGGAAAAGCGAGCGAGAGGGCGTCCGGCCCGTAATCGGCTTGAGGTGGAACGCAAAATTCTCCAAGCCTCAACACAGCTTCTGTTTGACCAGGGATTTGCCAAGTTCAGCATAGATGCGGTGTCGCGTAGCGCAGGAGTTGCCAAAAAGACTGTTTACGCTATGGCGGCCAATCGTGAGGAACTGGTCGGGAAAATCGTAGCGTCCTGGACTGAGCAACTCCAAACCAGTGGAGATCACCGGCCGGGCGAGCCGCGTCCTGATCCGGGGAGCTTGCGGGAGCTATTGAGCAGGATTTTTCGGATCGCCCTATCCAAGGAAGCTGTAGCCCTTTTCCGTCTCATCTGCGCTGACACGGAGGGCCGAGAACGGCTCGCAGAAATCTATAATCGAAACGGAGTCGAGCGGGGAGTGCTGGCCGTGGCGAACTGGCTGCGCGAGTACCAAGCCGATGTCCAATCATTTGATGGCATCCGATCTGCCCGGATGATCCTTGCCGCTCTTGTTGCTGAACCCTTGCGCAGGGCCGCTATCGGCCTTGAAACACCATGGAACGATAGCGATGAGGAAGTCACCGCACGGGTTGGAGAATGCGTGGAGTTCTACGCACGTATATTGTTCAAAGAGTTGGGCACGGCACCATAGCGGCCATCGTGGCGCGTCTGGTGATAAAGTTTCGTCTCTGATCGACTGGGATGAGCCGCATATCGACGTGCACGACCTTGACCTCGTCTTGCCCCATCGGTGTCGTGATAAGCGAGGAATTCGGGCGCGGCCGCGCACCAGCGGCAACGCGGGCGTCCGTCCGGCCCGAGGATCGTCGCGCTCATCACTCAGCCTTTCAGAAAGGCGAGCCGTTCGTCGGTACGGCCCGGTGTGATGGGGAGGATTTCAGCGCTGACAATCCCCTCGGCGACGAAGGGGTCATCCTGCACACGAGCCTCGATCTCTTCAGGAGACGCATTGTGCGCGAGGATCGCACCGCCTGCGCTCGGCTGAAGGCTGCCGGTCAGCAGGAAAACGCCATCGTCGAAGCCGCGTTTGATCCAGGCGTTGTGCCCATCCATGAATAGGGGCGCTTTGGTCTTGTCAGCAAAGCGAAGGGTGACGACGAACATGGTCTCTCCATCAGGCCGAGAAACGCCTTGTCCCGCTGCCAATAGAAGACGATCCCGCCAGCGTTCACGGGCCCCTGGTCATCCATGCCGCGCAGTTGCGAGACCGCCCCTTGGGCCGTGCAGGCACCTGGCTTCTCGACAATCTCAAGGCGCGGTTCAATGCGATCGCGGTGCGCCCCGGTTAGAACCTATGGGCAGCGGTCCGGCTGACTTCTCGGCCGTGTGGGAAAGAGATTAGTGAGCCCAGCTGAACGCGAACCGTCGATTCGGATTAGCAGCTTAAGGCGTGGCGCGATCCGGGGGATTTGAACCCTCGATCTCAACCTTGGCAAAAAAGAGAAATGGCGCACCCGACAGGATTCGAACCTGTGACCTCTGCCTTCGGAGGGCAGCGCTCTATCCAGCTGAGCTACGGGTGCTTTCGGGACAAGGAGTCCGGAAAACGAACCAGCCGGTGAACCGGCAAGTCACGGCTTCTTAGCGGAAGCAGGCGCTGGCTTCAACGGGCAATTGGCGATTGCCCTCTCACGGCGTGCGCTTGTTGGATATGGCGCTCCCCCTCTCCGTCTCGGCTTCGCCGAGCCATCTCTCCCCCACATTGTGGGGGCGAGGAACTCCTCACTGTGGCCCCGCCGCACCCTTCGCCGTCCGCCGCCGGCGCACCGCGCGTTTGGCTTTCTTGGCGCCGGCCAGCTCGTTCATCGCATCGAGCTGCATCTGCTGCATTTCGGCCAGCCGTGTCCATTGGCGCGAGATCAAATAGTCGAGCTTTTCGTGCAGGTGGCGCACTTCGAGCTCGGCCTTGAGGTTGACGCGGTATTCGTTGAACGAGCGCAGGCGGTCTTTCACCTCCTGGCGCTTCTGGCTCATCATGATGACCGGCGCCTGGATGGCGGCGATGCAGGAGAGCAAGAGGTTGAGCAGGATGAACGGGTAGGGGTCGAAGGCGCCGTTCAAGCCCTCGAACAGGTTGATGCCGATCCAGACCAGAAGCACGGTGGCGAACGAGATCAGGAACCACCAGCTGCCGCCGAAGGCCGCCATGTTGTCGGAGACGCGGTCGGGAAAGGTCCTGTGCTCCTCGAATTCCTCTTCCGAGTTTTCGGAGATCGTGTCCTGCTTGGCGATCGATTCCACCACCTGGCGGTCGAGCTCGGAGAATTCGCCGTGCTCCTGCTGCAGGAGCTCCTCCATGTAGCGCATGCGGTAGCGGCCGAGCTCCTCGCGGCTGACGCGCGCGCCCTTGGGCAGGTCCGGATGGTCGGAGCGGATACGGTCGGCAAGGCTCGGGCGCAGCGTGTCGATGCGCACCAGGTCGCGCTTGCGGAATTTGCGGCCCGAGATCGCCGACGGTTTCTTCCTGGGCTTTATCCGCGACGCGTCGGGCGGCGTCGGTTCGGAGTCCGGCACTTCGGGTGTGTCGAAATGCTCGTCCGAAACCTCCTGCAGATTGGCCTCGGTGGTCGGCGCCTCGAAATACTCGCCGCCGCTGTCGTTCTGGTTGTCGGCGCCCTGCTGCTCGGATGCCTTGGGAACGGTGCTCATGATGGGCTCCTGCTGTCGCGCTGTAAGTTAGGATACGCCATGGCGGCGGGGCAGTGCCACCATGGGTTTTCGCAGCGTATGGCATGCCTTCCGCACGATTGCGTGACAGTCGTGAAACAATAGCCGGCTGCAGGGTTTTTGTTAGCTTCTTGGCGGCGACGGCCTCCGCAGGCGCTTCGTCATCCACGGGCGGAGCAGCCGCGCAGCGGCGTCGCGGAGACCCGAGGATCCATGCCGCGACTTTTGTCGGAGGGTGCAACGGTGCAGAACTCTGGACCGTGGCGACAGCTTCAGAGTCCCGGCATGGATCCTCGGGTCTGCGCCGCGTCGCTACGCTCCTTGCTCCGCCCGTGGATGACGAATTCGGGGGAGGCTCCGCGCAATCACCGGCAACAAGGCCAGTTTACTGCTGTTCGGCGTACATCAGCCTGGTCTTGGTGTCGGCCATGGTGGGCGACAGGCTGCGCTGGATCAGCGCTTCGACATGGTCGTTGCGCTGGCGGGCTGAGTCGGCGCCCATCACCACCACGATCAGCTGGCGGCCGTCGGCGTCGTATGAGGTGACGATGTTGAAGCCCGACGCCCTGATATAGCCTGTCTTGATGCCGTTCACGCCGCGCACGCGGCCGAGCATGTCGTTGTGGCCGCGCACCAGCCGGCCGCGGAACATGAAGTCGCTTTCGGAGAAATAGTGGAAGTGCTGCGGGAAGCGCCGCTGCAACGACATGCCGAGCACCGCCATGTCGTGCGCGGTCGTCATCTGGCCGTCGTCGGGCAGGCCGGATGCGTTGCGGAAGGTGGTGCTGCTCATGCCGAGCTGGCGCGCCTTGGATGTCATCATGGCGGCGAACTGGTCTTCCGAGCCGCCGAGATATTCGCCCACCGCCACCGCCACGTCGTTGGCCGATTTGACGACGATGGCACGGATGGCGGAATCGACGTCGATCGTCTCCCCGCGCCGGAAGCGCATCTTGGTCGGCGGCTGCGAGGCGGCGTGATCGGAAACCGGGATCTGCGTCTCCTTGGTGACGCGGCCGGTGTCCATCGCCTCGAACAGCAGGTAGAGCGTCATCATCTTGGTCAGCGACGCCGGATAGCGCTGCGCCGTCGAATTGACCTCGAACAGCTGCTTGCCGCTCTTTCCATCGACGACGATGGCGGCGTATTTCTGCGGCGGCGCCGGCACGGACAGCACCGTGTCGGGCGGGGTTGTGGTCGAGCAGCCGGCAACCAAGGCCGCCAGGGCCAGGACAGCCAGGATTTTCTGGAAGAGCGGAAAGAGACGCGGAAAGGACAAGGGCTGACTGTTCTGGCGATGCTGTTGCTGAGATAAGGCGAAGCTAACGTAACGCGGCGGATGCGTCCATTTGGTTAATGCCGGTTAGCCCTGGGAATGTCGAGTGGGGCGAGGAACTCGAGCTCCGCTTCCGCCGCCCCGAAATCGCCCCGTTCCTGTCTTTCCTTGCCAGAGCCGCGTTTCCCGTGGGAACGAGTGTGGCATCTGGCGGCTTGGGGGTTGCAAAATGACTGACATTGGGGCTGGCGCCGCGCCGTCATTGATCAGGGCATCGCTCAGCCGCACCGGCAAATGGGCCGGCAGCATCGCCTTCATCGGCGGCGCCGTTTCCGACATTCTCAACCCGCTGGCGCCGTTTGCCGCCTATATCGCGCTGGTTGCCTCGATCGCGGCCGTGATCATCGCCATTGCCATCGTGCTCAGGCTGGTGCTGGCGGCCAAGGCACTGCCGGCGCTGGTGTTCGCCACCAGTGCGGCGGCGGTTGCCGGCGGCGTCTACGCCGTGCAGAAGGAGACCAGTTCGCAGAACGGCATCATCGCCGGCCTGGTGCCGGCGATCGCGCAACTGCAGAAGTCGATGGGCATCGTCGCCGAAAAGGTGGCCAGGATCGAGCAGACCGTCACGCAGACACAGAAAACCGTCGAAGAGGTCAAGAAATCGACCGACACGGCTGCGCAAAAAACCGATCAGATCGCCTCCGTCCAGCAGCAGCAGACGGCGCAAGGGGCGCAGACGCAAAAGACCGTCGAAGCGGTCAAGCAGACGACCGAGACGCTCGCCGCAGGCCAGCAGCAGCAAGTGGCCCAGGCCGAAAAGCTGCAGGCGACGACCGAACAGATCGCCGCCTCGATCGACACGATCGCCAAGGGGTTTGCCACCTTGGCCGCGCAAGGCGGCGCCATCGCCGAACCGAAACGGCCGGACGAATTCTACCACAATGCCCGTGTCTACGAGCTGTCGGGCGACATGCTCAACGCGCGGCGCTCCTACCTCGCCTTTGCCGGTTTCGATGTCGACGCCATCGACCCCTATACGCGCTTTGCCACGCTGCTGCGGGTCCAGGACGGCAAGGCGGGCGCCCGCGAAGTGTTCGGAGCACTGGCCGACAAGGGCAAGGCGCTGTCGATCAAGCTGGTGCATATCATGCAGTTCGACGACGCGCAGCGGCTCGACAAGCTCAGCGCCTTCATATCGGCCAATCCGGATTTCGCGCCGGTCTATTACCTCGAGGCGCAGGAGTTTTCGGAAGATCGCCTCGGCAGCCAGACGCTGGCCGACAAGCGCAGCGAAGCCCAGTCGCTGACCAAATTCGTCTCCTACGAAAAGGATGGCGGGCTGCTCAAATATTTCGTCGACCAGACCCAGCTTGCCGACTGGCTGGACCGCAGCCGCAGCCGGCTGGCGGCCCTTGGCGGCGTCCTCGACCCCGCCCGCTTCGTGCCTTCGCTGACGCCGATGCGCTCCAACCAGGGCTGGTCGATGACCATTTCGCTGCCCGAGCCGGCAACCGCGATATCCTGGCGTCTTGGCGACACCGGCCCCTTCACCGACACCGGCCCGCTGGCGCTCAACGACCAGCGCACCGGCAAGCCGATGCCCAATCCGAGCTTTGAGCTGCCCGACAGCACGGCGGCGACCACCATCGCCATCAAATATCTCGACATCAGGGGGCGCGAGACCGGCCCGTTCGACATCCGCTTCGATCCGGATGCCGCCCTGCAGCAAGGCAACAAGCAGATCCTCGACCAGTTCTGGACGTCATGGATCGCCTTCGACGCCAGCGGCAATCATGGGCTGGTCTATTTCACGCAGATGCTGTCCTACCGCTGCGCCATCAAGGAGGTGCGTTACAGCCTGAATGGCGCCGTGCTCGACAAGGCGCTTGCCATGCCGCCCTGCAATGCCAAGGACCCCTACGCCATCCCCGATGATTTCCAGCCCTATTTCAAGGTTGCCGACAGCGTGAAATCGATGTCGGTGCAGGTGACCTATACCGACGGGACAAAATCGCCGGTGCGGGAATACAAGCGGCAGTAGGCTCGCACCTTTCGGCGTGTGGGAAGGCGGGCATAAATCTGATGCAAAATGCGCGCCCGCGCGCTTGCGCGGTGCGCCGAACCGGTTCTTCTTGGCACCCGTCAGATTCGGGTGAGAGCGCCATGGATACAGTTACGATCAAGGCCAAAGGCATTTCGGTTTCGCTCGACCTCACGGTCGGCCACATCGCCGACATGAGCATCGAGAGCGGCGGGCGCCAATTGCGGCCACTGCACCGCGCGCCATGGGTCGACGCAAGCGAGACGCTGCCTCAAGACCTGCCGCAGGGCACCGTCCGGCTCTCCGGCGACTTTCTCTGTGCGCCTTTTTCGCGCAGCGATGTCGAGGAGGCGCCGCTGCATGGCTGGCCGGCCAACAGCGCCTGGGATGTGGTCGAAAGCGGCGCCACGGAGGGCGGATGGCGCGCCGTCTTCCGGCTGCGCCACAAGGTGATGGGCGCCAGCGTCGACAAGATTTTCACGCTGCGCGACGACCATCCCTTCCTCTACCAGGAACACGTATTTTCCGGCGGCCATGGCGCGATCTCGGTCGCCCATCACCCGATGACGGCGATGAAATGCGGCGGCAGGCTGGCTTTCTCGCCGAAGCGGTTTGCCGCCACGCCGGCCGATCCGCTGGAGCCGGATACTGCACGTGGCCGCTTCATGCTGGCCTATCCCAGCCGGTCGTCCGACCTAGCGCATTTCCCCGCTGCCGGCGGCGGCACGCTGGATATCACGGACTACCGCATGGAGGATCGGCGCGAGGATTTCCTCACCTTGGTCGAGGCCGATCATGGCGGACCTGGCTGGACCGCGCTTGCGCGCCAGGCCGAGGACGATCTGGTGCTGGTGCTGAAGAACCCGGCCGAACTGCCGGTCACCATGCTGTGGTTCAGCAATGGCGGGCGCGACTACGCGCCGTGGAGCGGCCGCCATCTCGGCGTGCTCGGCATCGAGGATGGGCGCACGGCGATTGGCCACGCCGCCTCGCTCGGCGACAACTGGCTGAAGCGCGAAGGCGTGGCGACGGCATTCGCGCTCGGCGAAGGCCGCCGCGTCTCGTTCCGCCATGTCATCGGTGCGTTGCCGCTGTCGGATGGCGAACCCCCACGAGAGATCACCACGGCGGATGGCCGCCTTCGGTTGGCCGGTTCCGCGGCATCGGAGGTCCCGTTCGACAGTGATTTCCTGCGCATCGGCCAGCCAGCGGCGACATAGTGCAACCCAGCCAACGGCAGGGTTTGAAATTTCCGCCAACTGCCGACAAGATGCGCCTGAAATCGTGCGGAAGGAGCCAAAATGTCTGAAATCGCCCACCTCGCCGCCACCATCTTCAAGCGCGCCGGCAAGGCCAAGCGCTTCATCGTCGCCATTGCCGGGCCGCCGGGCGCCGGCAAGTCGACACTATCGGCGGGCCTGCACGACCTTTTGCCGGAAGGCGCGGTGGAAGTCGTGCCCATGGACGGCTTCCACTTTGACGACATCGTGCTCGAGCGGCGCGGCCTGCGCGCGCGAAAGGGTGCGCCGGACACGTTCGACTTCGGCGGCTTCGAGACGCTTCTGAAGCGCATCCGCGCCGGCGAGCCCGACATTGCCATTCCGGTCTTCGACCGCAGCATGGAATTGTCGCGCGCCGCCGCGGCGATCGTCGATGCCGAGACCAAATTCATCCTGGTCGAAGGCAATTACCTGCTGCTCGACGAGGAGCCGTGGTCGCGCCTTGCGCCACTGTTCGATTTCTCGATCTTCGTCGACGTACCGCGCAATGAACTCGAACGCCGCCTGATGGAACGTTGGCACGAGCATGGCCTTTCCGAAGCCGACGCGCGGGCCTGGATAGCTTCCAACGACATGCCCAACATCGAACGCGTGCTGGCACGACGCCGGGCGGCCGACCTGGTCATTGGTTAACCCGGGTTAATCTCGATTAACCCGCTTAATTTTCAATATTTTTCGACGGGAACCTTAAGACTTACAAGGCGTTATCCCGGTCAGGCAATCATGCCAGAAGAGGGATTCCGTCCGATGGCAACCAAGGCAAAAAAGCCCGTCAGGGGCAAGTCAGCCCAACCGAAAGCGACGCAATCGAAGGCCGGGGCTCCAGCGGTCGCCCAGCGCTCAAAGGATGCCAAGCCGGCCTTCGGCAAGGCATCGCCCAAGAAAGTCGTGCCAGGCAGCGCGTCGAAGGTGACCGCGCCCAAAGCGGCAGCGAAGACCGCCCAGGCGAAGAAACCGGCCGCGGCCGGCGGCTCGAAGGTTCGCACGGCAGCCAACGTCGCGGCCGGAGCGGTCGTGGCCACGGCGCGGAGTGTCGCGTCTCTCGCCGCATCCGTCGTCGGCAAGGGCGGGTCCAAGGCGAAAGCAAAGTAGCGACGCGCTTCCCGGCGGGGCAGATTCAGCTTCGCGCCGGGATGGTCAGGCCCTTCTGTACCGCCGGCCGCGCCAGGCCGCGCTCCAGCCACGCTGCCAGATTGGCGAAATCGTCGAAGCCGACCAGGTCGCGCGCCTCGTAGAAGCCAATCAGGTTGCGCACCCAGCCGAGCAGCGAGATGTCGGCGATGGTGTAGTCATTGTCCATGATCCACTTGCGGCCCTTCAGCCTGACGTCGAGAACGCCGAGCAGGCGGCGCGATTCGTCGCGGTAACGCTCCAGCGGCCGCTTGTCGGCGATCTCGCGGCCGGCGAATTTGTGGAAGAAACCGACCTGGCCGAACATCGGCCCGATCGCCGCCATCTGGAAGAAGACCCACTGGATCGTCTCGTAGCGCCGCGCCGCGTCAACGGGCATGAGCAGGCCGGTCTTCTCCGCCAGGTAGAGCAGGATGGCGCCGGATTCGAAAAGGCCGATCGGCGCGCCGTCCGGGCCGTCGGGATCGATGATCGCCGGGATCTTGCCATTGGGGTTGAGCGACAGGAATTCCGGCGTCCAGCTCTCGTTCTTGCCGATGTTGATCAGATGCGGCTCATAGGGCAGGCCGAGTTCCTCCAGCGCGATCGATATCTTCACTCCGTTCGGCGTCGTTGCCGAATAGAGCTGGATCTGGTCGGGATGCTTGGCAGGCCAACGGGTTGCGATCGGAAAGGCGGACAGGTCGGCCATCGAGAACTCCTGAGCGGGGGGATTCGCACCAAGCGGCGCGGTGTTGGCGGGTCGGCCAAGAATTAGGGCTGCGGTCGGGCCGGATCAATATGGCGGCGACGCTTTCACCGTGCATGGATAGTCAATCGATCGGATCGCCCGGGCGGATAGTAGCCGCCCGAACAGGTGGTGACCGCCCGGTACTAGATGGCCTTGAAGGCCAGCACCGCATTGGTGCCGCCGAAGGCAAAGCCATTGCTGATGGCGGCGCGCACCTTGCGCTCGCGCGCGACATTCGGCGTCACGTCGAGATCGCAGTCGGGATCGGCCTCGCGGTAATTCGCCGTTGGCGGCACGACGCCTTCGCGGATCGCCATGACGCAGGCGATCATCTCCAGCCCGCCCGAGGCGCCGAGGCAATGCGCGTGCATCGACTTGGTCGATGAGACGGAGAGCGCGCGGGCATGGTCGCCGAAGACGCGCTTGATCGCGAGGGTTTCGATCTGGTCGTTGGCTTTGGTGCCGGTGCCGTGCGCGTTGAGGTAGTCGACATCCTCGGGATTGAGGCCGGCATCGGCCAGGCAGAAGCGCATGGCGGCTTCCGGGCCCTCGACGGTCGGCGCGACGATATCGGAGGCGTCGGCCGAAAGGCCGGCGCCGGCGATCTCGGCCAAAATGGTGGCGCCGCGCGCCATCGCGTGGTCGTAGCTTTCCAGAACCGCCATGCCGGCGCCTTCGCCCAGCACTAGGCCCTGGCGGTCGGCCGAGAACGGCCTGCACGTGTCGGGCGACAGAACGCGCAGCGCCTCCCAGCCCTTCAGCACGCCCCACACCAGCGGCGCATCGGTGCCACCGGCCACCATGACGTCGGCGCGGCCGAGCCTGATCTGGTCGACCGCAGAGGCGATGGCATGATTGGCTGACGAACAGGCCGAAGTGACGCCGAACACCGGTCCGCGCAAACCCAGATGCATGCTGACCTGGCCGGCGGCCGCGCCCGGCATGACCCGGGGAACGGTGAAGATGCCGGCGCGATTCTTGCCCTCGATCAGGATGGCGCGATAGTTCTCCTCGACCGTCTCGAACCCGCAGACGCCAACACCGACGATGGTTCCCATCCGATAGGTATTGTCCGCATGCGGCACCAATCCGGACTGCCGCATGGCTTCCTTCGCCGCGATCACCGCCAGCAGGCTGAAGCGATCCATCGACACCAGTTGCTTGCGCTCGATGCCGTGATCCGGCAGTGCCTTGATCTCGCAGCCGGTCTTGACCTTCAGGTCGTGCAGGAAGGGATTGTCGATCGGGCCGATCGCCGACCGGCCGGCCCGCATCTCGGCCCAGATTGCCTGCGCATCGGTGCCCAATCCGCACAGCCCGCCGATGCCGGTAATGACGACGCGCTTCAGCATTCGGTCAGGCTTTTTTTTCGATCAGCGCGCGAACGGCCTCGACCATGTCGCCGACATTCTTGAGATTGCTCCAGGCATCGACCGTGTTCATCTCGATTTCGATGCCATATTGCTCCTCGAGGTCGAAGATGATCTCGGTCAACTCCAGCGAATGGATGCCGAGCGCCGTCAATTCGGTAGTGGTGGTGATTTCCTCGCCGCCCGGCTCGGCATGGGCCTTGATCTTCTCGATGATGTCCGTTGCCAGCTGGTCAGCCATTCGGTTTCTTCCCCACTTGTCGTTTCCCGGCGCCAACTGAACAGCGCCTTCTTATCCTCGATATCAGGCCGCGATCTTCGCCTTATACCCCCGTCAAGCGTCGCCCGACCGTACCAAGGTGGTTCCTTCTATAGAAACGGAAACGCCATCAAGCAACAAGCTATATGTCGACAAAACCGCCACAGTGCTTAACCTGACGGCGTGGATACGATCGAAAATACGAAGTTATCAGGTCAACTGGCCCAGCGCGCGGCGGGCAAGGCGCAGCTTGGTTGCGCCAGCGTCGACGGCCGCACGCGGCTGCGGCGCCTCTATCAGGACGGCTCGGCCAAGATAAGGCTGCCGGCCGTTTCGGCCGGTCCGCTGGAGGCCGTCCTGATCAACACCGCCGGCGGGCTGACCGGCGGCGACCGCCTCGGTTGGGACGTGGATGTCGGCGCGGATGCCAGCGCCGCGGTAACAACCCAGGCCTGCGAAAAAGTCTATCGCGCCGCATCGGACCATGCCGAAGTGCGGGTCAAGCTGACCGTCGGCGAGAACGGCAGCATCGCCTGGCTGCCGCAGGAAACCATCGTCTTCGACCGCGCCGCCTTTGCCCGCACGCTCGATGTCGAGCTTGCGGCCGGAGCCGAGGCGCTGGTGCTGGAAGCGGCCGTCTTCGGCCGCCTGGCCATGGGCGAACGTGCCGCGCAGGGCACTTTTCGCGATCGCTGGCGTATCCGCAGGCAAGGAGCCCTCATTCATGCCGAGGATTTCCGCATCGGACCTGCCATTGCCGACACCCTGGCCCGTACGGCGATATCCGGTGGCGCGATCGCCGTGGCAACGCTGCTGCTGGTGTCGCCGCGAGCCGAGGCTCTGCTCGATCCGGTCCGGGAGATCATTGGCGACCGAGGTGGCGCCAGTGTCTGGACCGTGACGACATCTGGCAAGCTTCTTGCGAGGCTCTACGCCGAGGACGGCTACCAGCTGCGCCAACGGCTGGTTCCGCTCGTCGGATTGCTCAACGGAAGGGCGGGGTTGCCCAAATTATGGTCACTGTGACTGTGTCCGCATCATTTCAGGAAGACGCATGAACCTGACGCCAAGGGAAAAGGACAAGCTGCTGATCGCCATGGCGGCGATCGTGGCGCGCAAGCGGCTGGAGCGCGGCGTCAAGCTCAACCATCCGGAAGCCATCGCGCTGATCACCGATTTCGTCGTCGAGGGCGCCCGCGATGGCCGCCCGGTGGCCGAACTGATGGAGGCCGGCGCCCATGTCGTCAGCCGCGCGCAGGTGATGCAAGGCATCGCCGAGATGATCCATGACGTGCAGGTGGAAGCGACCTTTCCCGATGGCACCAAGCTGGTGACCGTGCACGAACCGATCAGGTGAGGAGGCCGACATGCTTGAGCTGCGCCCGAACTGCGAATGCTGCGACAAGGACCTGCCACCGGAAGCCCGGGATGCGCGGATCTGCACCTTCGAGTGCACCTTCTGCGCCGGCTGTGTCGAAAACGTGCTTGGCGGCGTCTGCCCGAACTGCGGCGGCGATTTTACAGCCCGGCCGATCCGTCCCGCCGCGATGCTGAAGAAATATCCGGCTTCGACCAAACGCGTGCTCAAGGCCGAGGGCTGCGGTCCCCGCAGGGCCGCCTGACACCGCAAAGGAAAGGCAAGTAAATGATCCCTGTCAAACGCCTGTGCCTCTCGGCGATCCTGCTCGTGGCGGCAGCCATGCCTGCCTACGCCCATGTCGGCATCGGCCCGACGTCCTCCCTCATGGCCGGCTTCACGCATCCATTGTCGGGCCTCGACCACATGACGGTGATGCTCGCTGTCGGCCTGTGGGCGGCCCTCAAGGGCGGCAAGGCGATCTGGGCCTGGCCGGCGGCGTTCGTCGGCATCATGCTGGCCGGCGCGGCCCTTGGCATGGCCCATCTGCCGTTGCCGTTCGTTGAGCCGGGCATACTGGCCTCGGTCGTGGCGCTCGGGCTGCTGGTCGCGCTGGCGGTCGATCTCCCCGTTTCGGCCGGTGTCGCTATCATCGGCCTGTTTGCGCTGTTTCACGGCCACGCCCATGGCACGGAAGTGCCGGAAAATGCCGGCGGGCTCGAATATATGGCCGGCTTTGCCATCGCCACCGTGCTGCTCCATGCCATAGGCATCGCCGCCGGGCTCGGCCGCGGCATGAGATTTCGTGGTGTGGCCCGCATCGTGGGTGCCGCCTGCGCGGCGATCGGCGTCGGCCTCGTTTTCGGCGTCGTGTGAGGTCCGATGATCCCCGGCGAAATCATCCCTGCCCAAGGCGACATCGAACTCAACAAGGGTCTGCCGACCGTCACCCTGAAAGTGGCCAACAGCGGCGACCGGCCGGTTCAGGTCGGCAGCCATTACCATTTCTTCGAAACCAATGAGGCGCTGACATTCGACCGCGAGAGCGCGCGCGGCATGCGCCTCGACATCGCCGCCGGCACCGCCACGCGCTTCGAGCCGGGGCAGGAACGCGACGTCACGCTGGTGCCGCTTGGCGGCAAGCGCGAGGTCTATGGATTCCAGCAGAAGGTGATGGGTAAGCTGTGAGGACGTCTCATGCGTGGCGCGCAAGGCCGGCGAGCGGCTTCAGGGCAGGCATGAACGCACGCGCTGCGCGTCACTCAGTCCGATGGCTTGGCGGCCGCGTAGATGACGATCTTTCCGGGATCGTCGAACTCCACGGCGAGAACGTCTTGCGCAAGCACGCGCCGCGACTCGATGGCGTTGAAGAGCAGGGCGTTGGCCTCGATCTCCTTGCGCAGCTCGGTAACATCGTCCTGATGCTGCCGGACCTTGTTCTCGATGACCGGCGGCGGGCCGCCTTCGCTGCGCGCCGCATCGGTCAGGAACACGATATCGACCTTGTCGAGCTTGGACGTCTTGCGCACCGTACTGATGTTTTCCCGCGTGCGGTCGATCGCCGAATTGACCTTTCCAATCTCGGCGGTCGTCTTGGCCTCTTCCTGGTTGACTTGCGAGCCGACGATGCGGTCGACGGTTTCCGGGCTCTGAAGGCCCTGCGCGTTCAGCGCGGCCTGGGGGAGGCCCACTGCCAGAAACGCAGCCGCTGCAATGGCATGCAGCCAACGGATATCGGGCAAGGTGGTATCGGTCATCGTTCACTTCCGCGGTTTGTTCCAACGCTCAGGAAACAAAACGACGCCAACCCTGCCACGGTTCCCTCTCCGATTCGGTGGGCGGACCGGATACCGGCCCGCCGCGCCGGGCCTTTAACTCGCCTTTTTGGTGATCAGGGTCAGCGCGCCGTTTGGCTCCATGCTGGCCGCGACCACCTGGGCCGAGGTCATTCCCTTGGCCTGGAGGGCGGACTTCACCTTGGGCGTGGCATCGATCGAGCTGCGCAGCTTCTGCAGGCCGGCATCGCCACGCTGGGTGATCACCTGGTTGACCTGCGTCTGGGTGTCCTTCGGCAACTCGCTGATGTCGACGATGTTGACGCTCTGAATCGCCGGCGCGGCCTGCTGGCCGCCGGGGGCGGCTGGGGCCGGCGCGGTCGGAGCGGGCTGTTGAGCAGGCTGCTGCTGGGCACTGGCGGCACCCGCCAGCATCAGGCTGGCGGCGGTTGCAAGAACTATCGTTTTGCGCATGGATTTTCCTTCCATCGGTTTGGCAAACGGTCGTTTTGGGGTGGCCTGCCAACCTCAACCGCCAAATGGGATCAGAAGGTGTCGCCCAGCGGGTCATTGCGTGACCATTGGGTGGCGGCAATGTGTAGCCGGGTTTCGACCATATCGCATTTCGGGAGCAATCGCTGATGGCCAGACTGAGCCGTGCCGCCTACGCCCAGATGTATGGCCCAACGGTCGGCGACAGAGTGCGGCTTGCCGACACGGAGCTGATCATCGAGGTCGAGAAGGATTTCACCATCCATGGCGAAGAGGTGAAATTCGGCGGCGGTAAGGTCATTCGCGACGGCATGGGCCAGAGCCAGGTTTCCCGTGCCCAAGGAGCGGTCGACACCGTCATCACCAACGCGCTGGTGATCGATGCCAGCGCCGGCATCTTCAAGGCCGACATCGGCCTCAGGGACGGTCGCATCGCCGCAATAGGCAAGGCCGGCAATCCCGACACTCAAGGCGGCGTCACCATCATCATCGGACCCGGCACCGAGATCATCGCCGGGGAAGGCAAGATCCTCACCGCCGGCGGCTTCGACGCGCATATCCACTTCATCTGCCCGCAGCAGATCGAGGAAGCGCTGATGTCGGGCATCACCACCATGCTCGGCGGCGGCACCGGCCCGGCGCATGGCACGCTGGCCACCACCTGCACGCCCGGGCCATGGCACATGGCGCGCATGATCCAGTCCTTCGACGCCTTTCCGATGAATATCGGCCTGTCGGGCAAGGGCAACGCCTCTCTGCCGGCAGCGCTTGAGGAGATGGTGCTGGGCGGCGCCTGCTCGCTCAAGCTGCATGAGGACTGGGGCACGACGCCGGCGGCGATCGATTGCTGCCTGTCGGTCGCCGACGACCACGACGTGCAGGTCATGATCCACACCGATACGCTGAACGAATCCGGCTTTGTCGAGAACACTGTGGCGGCGATCAAGGGCCGCACCATCCATGCCTTCCACACCGAGGGCGCCGGTGGCGGCCACGCACCCGACATCATCAAGGTCTGCGGCCTGCCCAACGTCATCCCGTCCTCGACCAATCCGACGCGGCCCTACACGGTCAACACCCTGGCCGAGCATCTCGACATGCTGATGGTCTGCCATCATCTGTCGCCATCGATTCCCGAGGACATCGCTTTTGCCGAAAGCCGCATCCGCAAGGAGACCATCGCGGCCGAGGACATACTGCACGACATCGGCGCCTTCTCGATCATCTCGTCGGACAGCCAGGCCATGGGCCGCGTCGGCGAGGTGGCGATCCGCACCTGGCAGACCGCCGACAAGATGAAGCGCCAGCGCGGGTCATTGCCGCAGGAGACCGGCGACAACGACAATTTCCGCGTCCGCCGCTACATCGCCAAATACACGATCAATCCTGCCATCGCCCATGGCCTGTCCAAGGACATCGGCTCGATCGCGGTCGGCAAACGCGCCGATCTGGTGCTATGGAACCCGGCCTTCTTCGGCGTCAAGCCGGACATGGTGCTGATCGGCGGCATGATCGCCGCCGCCCCGATGGGCGACCCCAACGCCTCGATCCCGACGCCGCAGCCAATGCACTACCGGCCGATGTTCGGCGCCTATGGCAAAGCCAGGACCAATTCGTCCGTGACCTTCGTTTCGAAAGCCGCGCTCGAGTCGGGGCTGCATGGCCGGCTCGGCGTCGACAAGCAGTTCGTCGCCGTCGAAAACACACGCGGCGGAATCGGCAAGCACTCGATGGTGCTCAACGACGCGACGCCGCATGTCGAGGTCGATCCCGAAACCTACGAGGTGCGCGCCGATGGCGAACTGCTGACCTGCGAGCCGGCGACCGTGCTGCCGATGGCGCAGCGGTATTTTCTGTTTTGACGCGAAATCGGCGACCGCCTCAAGTGGTGCAAAATCCATTGCAGGGAGGATTCCACACCGCAATATGCGGCCTCGAAAAGCCGTATTGTGATTAGGCATGGCCACCGAAATAGCCTCTCCCCACGACATCTTCCCGCATATTCGCATCGTCATGGGCATGGTGATCGGGCTCGGCGTCACTCGCCTTCTGTCGGGGCTGGCTCGCATCGTCCAGCATCCGGGCCAGTACCGGCTCTATCCCGTGCACCTCGCCTGGGTCGGTTCGGTGCTTCTGATGATGGTGCATTTCTGGTGGTGGGAGTTCGGCCTTTACGCCATCGAAACCTGGACCTTCGGCAAGTACCTGTTCATCATCTTCTACGCCATCACGCTGTTCCTGCTGTGCGCGCTGCTGTTTCCGGATTCGATGCTCGATTACACCAGCTACGAGGACTATTTTTACTCGCGCCGCGCCTGGTTCTTCGGCCTTCTGGCGGCGACTTATCTGCTCGATGTGATCGACACCCTGCTGAAAGGGCCGGAGCATTTCGCCCGCTTCGGCAACGAATATCTGTTCCGAACGCCGATCTTCGTCGCGCTCTGCATCGCCGCGATCCTGGTCCGCGACCGCCGCTTCCACATCGCCTTCGTCACGGCGGCGCTGATCTACCAGATATCGTTCATCCTGCGGCTCTTCGACACGATCGTATGACGCCAGCCGATGATCTAGAGTTTCGGGGAAAGGCAGGTTCAGCGATGTACAAGGCCATTGGATCGCGTGGGTCCCGGGTCAGCCGCGTCCTCTGGATGCTCGAGGAACTCGGGCAGCCCTATGAATTCGTCGAGGTCAAGCTCCGCTCGCCGGAAGCCTATGCGCTCAATCCGTCGGGCAAGGTGCCGATCCTCATCGACGGTGAGCTGATCGTGACGGATTCGGCGGCGATCTGCGTCTATCTCGCCGACAAGCACGCCGATAAAGGCATGGGTGCCAATCCGGGCCTTGCGGGCCGTGCCGAGATGGATTCCTGGATGCATTTTGCCCAGAGCGAATTCGAGGCGCCGCTGTGGAACAAATTGCGCCATCGCTTCCTCTTACCCAGGGAAGTGCGGGTCGAGGTCGGCCCCGCGGCGGCCTATGATTTCGCTACGGAGCTCAAGGCACTGGATCGCCGGCTCGGCGACAAACCGTTCGCACTCGGCGACCGGTTTTCCGCCGTCGACGTGCTGCTCGGCGATATGGGCGGCTGGGCCCGAGCCGGCCGCTTCCCGATCGAATCCGACCGCGTCAACGCCTATTTCGACCGCGTGCTGGGCCGCCCAGCCCGCGCCCGTGCCCAAGCCAATGCATCGGCCCGAAAATCGGAATCGGTTTTCGGAAAGCACGATGCATAGATTCAAACATGTTAGAGCGTCCTTTGCGCGTCCAAGGGGACGCGCGGCGCTCTAATGGCGGAGCCATGAAATGAAGCTCAACCTCAACACCGACTTCACCAAATTTCCGCGCGCCGTCTCGGTGCTGCCTGCCGGCACGGCCGCGGCCACCGTGCCTTCCGGCCGTGCGGTCCTCGCCCATGACGAGCGGCATCTGCGCCGCCGCGCCATCGAACTTGCCGACGGCGGCAAGGTGCTGGTCGACCTGCCCGAGCCCGTTGCCCTGAACGACGGCGACCGGCTGGTGCTGGAGGACGGCGGTCATATCGAGATTATCGCGGCGCCCGAAGAGGTCTATGACATCCGCGCCCGCGACGCCGTGCATCTGACCGAACTCGCCTGGCATATCGGCAACCGCCACCTCGCCGCCGGCATCGAGGCGCACCGTATCCTCATCCTGCGCGACCATGTCATCAAGGCGATGCTGGAGGGGCTCGGCGCCACGGTGCGCGACGTCTCGGAGCCGTTCAAGCCGGTGCGCGGCGCCTATTCCGGCGGGCATGGCCATGCCCACGCCGAGGCGCACAGCCATGGCCACGGCGAATCCCATTCGCACAGCCATGCATCACGATCATCATCATGACTGACCAGCCCTCCGGCATCGCCCTGCTGCGGCTGATGGCATGGCTGTCGCCGGCCTTTCCGGTCGGCGGCTTTGCCTACAGCCATGGTCTGGAGCGCGCGGTGCATGACGGGTTGGTGGCCGATGCCGCCGGCCTTGCCAGCTGGCTGGAGACACTGGTCGAGATGGGCTCCGGCTGGAACGATGCCGTGCTGTTCGCCGAGAGCTGGCGCCGCGCCCGCGAAGGCGGCGATCCGGCCGAGGTCGCCGCGCTGGCCGAGGCACTGGCCGGCTCGCGCGAACGCCACGCCGAGGCCATGCTGCAAGGTGCGGCCTTCCTTAAAGCGGCCGGCGCCTGGCCCAATTCCGTGCTGGAGCGCTTGCCGGCCGAATGCGCCTATTGCGTCGCTGTCGGCGCCGTCGCCGGGGGCAATGGCATTGCGCTGCAGGACGCGCTGTCCGCCTTCCTGCAAGCCTTCTTTTCCAACCTCGTCCAGGCCGCGATCCGGCTCGGCGTCATCGGTCAGAACGAAGCCACCGCGCTGCTTGCCGGCTTCGAGCCGCTGGCGCTCTCGACGGCGGCGCGCGCGTCCCGCTCGACATCGGACGATCTCGGCGGCTGCGCCTTCGTCTCCGACGTCATGGCGATGAAGCACGAAACCCAGTATTCGCGATTGTTCCGCTCATGATCCTACTCGCCTTCGTCCTCTCATTCGTCCTGCTGCTGATCACGGCACTGCATGTCTATTGGGGCATCGGCGGCATCTGGCCGGGCAGGGATGCCGCGTCCTGCGCCCATGCCGTCGTCGGTTTTCGCGGCGTCGACGAAATGCCGACACCGATCGCCAGTTTCGCCGTTGCCGCCTGCCTTGGCCTGGCGACGCTCTGGCCGCTGGCGCTCATCGGGTTCTTCGCCTCGCCCTTTCCCAAGGAGGGCCTTGCCGCCACGTCGATGCTGATCGGTCTGGTGTTCCTGGGGCGTGGCATTGCCGGTTTCACGCCCTGGTGGCGCCGGCTGGCGCCGCAACAGCCTTTCGCGTGGCTCGATACCAGTCTCTATTCGCCGCTGTGCCTGCTGATCGGGCTCGGCTTCGCGGCTCTTGCCATTATGGAGTTTCCGATATGACACAAGCTAACGGTCCTCTTCGCATCGGCATTGGCGGCCCCGTCGGTTCCGGCAAGACGACGCTCACCGAAAAACTCTGCAAGGCGCTGCGCGACGAGTTTTCCATCGCCGTCGTCACCAACGACATCTACACCAGGGAAGACGCCATGATGCTGGTCCGGCTGCAGGCGCTGCCGGAGGACCGCATCGTCGGCGTCGAAACCGGCGGCTGCCCGCACACCGCCATCCGCGAGGACGCCTCGATCAATTTGCAGGCGATCGCCGAACTGAACCGCAAATTCCCCGATCTCGACATCATCTTCATCGAATCCGGCGGCGACAACCTGGCCGCCACCTTCTCGCCGGACCTTGCCGACCTGACGCTCTATGTCATCTCGGTCTGCCAGGGCGAGGAGATTCCGAGAAAGGGCGGCCCGGCGATCACCCGTTCCGATTTCCTCATCATCAACAAGAGCGACCTCGCGCCCTATGTGAACGTCAATCTCGATGTCATGGAGAGCGACGCCGGCCGCATGCGCGGCAAGCGGCCGTTCGGCTTCACCGATCTTTCACGCGGCAAGGGCCTGCGGGAGGTGATCGATTTTATCGTCGAGCACGGCGGACTGCGGACCATTGGCGCCGCAAGCACCGCGGCATAGCTGGCCGTCTGCACCAAGCGAAAGCGGTTGCGGGCACCAGCGGAGCGCGGCATTCTTGCCGAAACCGGAGGAATTTTAGCATGAGCATTGCCCGCCTGCAGAAGGAAAAGCTGACCAACCTGCCCTTCTACGAAGAGCGCGTCGATCTCGCCTGCGCCTTCCGCTGGACGGCGCGGCTCAACATGCACGAAGCGGTGGCCAACCATTTCTCGCTGGCCATCAACGACGACGGCACCAGGTTCCTGATGAACCCCAACCAGGTGCATTTCTCACGCGTCAAGGCGAGCGACCTGATCGAGATCGACGCCAACGACCCCGACACGCTTTCGGGGCCTAATGCACCCGACCCGACGGCATGGGGCTTGCACGGCGCCGTCCATCGCAACGTACCGCACGCGCGCTGCGTCATGCATGTCCATTCGATCCACGCCACCGTGCTGGCCTCGCTGGCCGACTCGACGCTGCCGCCGATCGACCAGAATTCGGCAATGTTCTTCAACCGCCATGTCGTTGACGCGCACTATGGCGGGCTGGCCTTCGAGGAAGAGGGCGAACGCTGCTCGCAGCTTCTCGCTGACCCCAAGGTCAAGGTGATGGTGATGGGCAACCATGGCGTGCTGGTCATCGGCGACACCGTCGCCGACGCCTTCAACCGCATGTTCTATTTCGAGCGCGCCGCCGAGACCTACATCAAGGCGCTGTGGACCGGTCGCCCGCTGCGCACGCTCTCCGACGCGATCGCCGAGAAGGCGGCGAGCGAGATGGACGACTATCCCGGCCAGGCCGAGCGTCACCTCGCCGAGTTGAAGGCGATCCTCGACGAGCAGGAGCCGGTGTACCGGAATTAAGCGATCATTTCGCAACGCCGGTAATTGGCGAAACCGTCAGCACCGCCACTTTCTCCCCGTCACTATACGGGGAGAAATGTCCGGCAGGACAATGAGGGGCGGCACCAAGGTCTCAGAAATCAGAACCTGCACGCCGACGTTTTGCCAAGTCAGCGCTGCCCCTCATCCGCCTGCCGGCACCTTCTCCCCGTATAGTGACGGGGGAGAAGGAGGCTACTCACAGCCCGAGCTGAGCCCGCAATTCCCCGGCGCTGTTGATGACGATGGCGCCGGGCGGTCCTTCCATCGGCTTTTCAGGCCAGAAGATGGTCTTCATTCCCGCCGCCAGCCCCGCCATGGCGCCCGGCCAGCTGTCGTCGACCGCGACGGCGTGCGCGGGATCGACGTCGGCCAGATAGGCGGCGCGCAAGAAAGGCTCGGCGTGCGGCTTGCCGTCGCGCACGTCGTTGCGGCTGATCGTCTTCATGCCGGGATAGGTGAGGCCGACCATGCGCAGATTGGCGTCGACGATCATCCGGTCCGAATTGGACACCACCGCCTGCTGCACGCCGAGCGCGTGCAGTTCGTGGAAGACCTCGATAGCGCCTGGGCGCGGCTTCAGCCCTTCGACCAGCGGCAGGTAATGCTCATATTTGTGAACGATCCACTCGTCGAAGGGCAGTCGCAGCCCGAACTCGTCGCGCATCATTTCGTAGACCGGCCAGGCGGCGACGCCCAGCACGCGCTCATGCAGATCGTCAGGCGGCGTCAGGCCGGCATTGCGCATCGCTGCAATGAGGGCTGCCTCATGCAGCGGTTCGCTGTCGACCAGCGTGCCGTCCATGTCCCAGAAAACCGCCTTCGGTGTCATGCAGCGCTCCTTTTTGCGATCCCTTAAAGGGTTTGCGGCGGGAGATAAACCTTTGGCGGCCATAGAACATGCCTTCAAAGCGAAACGGAACCGGCCGCGTTTTCTCCGACCGGGTATTGGCCGAGAAACCTCCGCTGTATCAGCGTAGGCATTTGCTCTTGAGATTGACAATTGCGCAGGCCGCCATTCCCTGCGAAACTGATACGGATCGCCTGATGATCGGCGGGTTTCGGGAGGCAGGACGTGAATAGCCGGCAGGATGGCGGCAGCAACAGGCTGGACGACGCGGCGCGCGCCGGCTGGCTCTATTATGTTGCCGGCAACACACAGGACCAGATCGCCGCCACGCTCGGCATATCGAGGCAGACGGCGCAGCGGCTGGTGTCGCTGGCGGTGTCGGAAGGCTTGATCAAGGTCCGCGTCGATCATCCGATCGCCAACTGCCTGGACCTTGCCGCGCGGCTGAAATCACGCTTCGCGCTCGACCTTGTCGAGGTGGTGCCGAGCGATCCCAACTCATCCTCCACCACCATCGGCATCGCCGAAGCGGCCGCCGCCGAGATCGAACGGCGGCTGCGGTCGCCGACACCGATCGTCATGGGCATCGGCACCGGACGCACGCTGAAGGCGGCGATCGAACAATTGCCGCCGATGGAATGCCCGCAGCATAAGGTGGTGTCCTTGACCGGCAACATCTCGCCGGACGGTTCGGCCGCCTTCTACAACGTCATCTTCACCATGGCCGACAGGGTCAAGGCGCGGTCCTTCCCGATGCCGCTGCCGGTCATCGCCTCCTCGCCGCAGGAGCGCGAAATGCTGCTCAACCAGCCGATGATCCAGCCGACGCTGGCGCTTGCCGCCGAGGCCGATGTCACCTTCATCGGCATTGGCGACCTCGGCCCGAAGGCGCCGCTCTACGAGGACGGCTTCATTTCCGAAAGCGAGCTGAAAGCCTTGCAGAAGGCGGGCGGCGTCGCCGAAATCGTCGGCTGGGTGTTCGATCGCGAGGGCCGCATGATCGAAGGCATCACCAATGACCGGGTGTCGTCGGCGGCGCTGCCGTCGCGCGAGAAGTCGCTGGTCATCGCGCTCGCCATGGGCGAGCGTAAGCTGCCGGGAATCCTGGCGGCCGTGAACCGGCGGCTGGTCAACGGGCTCATCACCGACGAGCGGACGGCGACCGCCCTGCTGGCCGGTATTTGACGGCTTCCTGATAAAGCCAGGAAGGCTATTGGTGCCGGCCGAAAGGGTCGTTGCCGTCGAGAAAACCGAGGTCGCGCTGCAGATGGGGCGACAGGTCCCTGATGTCGAGATGCGCCTTTTTTCGGGGCGCGAACCAGCCGAATCCGTCCACCAACCACGAAATCCAGCGATGATCGGGAGCGGGAGTGCATTTTTGCTGCGTCATGGTCATGATCGTCAACCTTCGCTATCCTGAACCCGAATGACGGGTTGAGGATGAATGTCGGCCTTGCCGGCCGCCTTTGCCAATCGAACGTCGATAACGACCCATAAGGAGGCTTTATGCCTGACCTCAGCGCGCCGCAGGTTTCGCAACTGCCGCCATTGCAGGCGATCCGGGTGTTCGAGGCGGTGGCGCGGCATCTTTCTTTCACCAAGGCCGCCGGGGAACTCGCCATGACGCAAGCCGCGGTCAGCTACCAGATCAAGGTGCTGGAGGAGCGCGTCGGCGCGCCGCTGTTCCTGCGCCGGCCGCGACAGATCGAACTGACCGAAGCGGGCCAGCGCCTAGCGCCGGCTGTCAGCGAGGCCTTTGCCATCCTCAGCCAGGCCTATGCCGCCGCGCGCGGCGGCGCGGACGGGCTGCTATGTGTCACCACGGTGCTGACCTTTGCCTCGAATTGGCTGGCGCATCATCTGGGCGCGTTCCAGATCGCGCATCCGTCGCTTGCCGTGCGGCTCGAGACGTCGAGCCGGCTGACGGATTTCTCCCGCGAGGACGTCGACCTCGCCATTCGTTCTGGCGGCGGCAAATGGCCCGGGCTGGAAGCCCACAAGCTGCTCGATGCCGATTTCACGCCGATGCTGAGCCCGAAGCTCGCGGCGAGCATCGGCGGCATCAACGAACCGGCCGATCTGCTCAAGCTGCCGATCCTCGATCCCAGCGATATCTGGTGGACGCAATGGTTCGAGGCCGCCGGCGTGCACAGCCACGACCTTGCCAGGCGGCCCGGCAGCAGCATGGGCGCGCAAGCCTATGAAGCCAACGCGGCCATATCGGGCCATGGCGTGGCCATCCTGACCCGGGCCCTGTTCAAGGCCGAACTCGCCGACGGCCGCCTGATCCAGCCGTTCGACCTGGTCGGCGACGACGGCCACGCCTACTGGTTGGTCTATCCGGAAGCCCGCCGCAACGTGCCCAAGATCCGCGCCTTCCGCGATTGGCTGCTGGCCGAGATCGCCTGCTGACCGGTTCGTCGCGCCCGCTTCGATCCTGGACCCCTTCCTGTCCCGTTGCCTGATATCCGGCACGCGCGCGGCTCGTCGTCTCCAACTTCCATCCGTCGGCGGTCCATCGGCAAGCCCGGTGCTGCGCTGCAGCATCGAATCCGGCTTGACATAATTCACACTTAGTGAGTAATTGCTCACAGCCAAGGCAAATGCTCATCTTGGTCCATGGGAGGAATTTGATGAAACTTCGTACGCTCATCCTGGGCTTGTGCTCGGCCAGCGCGCTGGCTTTCGCCGCACATGCCGAATCCATCACCATCGCCACCGTCAACAATGGCGATATGGTCCGCATGCAGAAGCTGACCGACGACTTCACCAAGGCCAACCCCGACATCCAGCTCAACTGGGTCACGCTCGAAGAGAACGTGCTGCGCGAGCGTGTCACCACCGACATCGCCACCAAGGGCGGCCAGTATGACGTGATGACCATCGGCACCTACGAGGTTCCGATCTGGGCCAAGCAGAGCTGGCTGCTGCCGCTCGACAAGCTCGGCGACGACTACGACGCCAAGGACATCATCCCGGCCATCGCCGGCGGCCTCTCGGTCGACGGCAAGCTCTATGCCGCGCCGTTCTACGGCGAAAGCTCCTTCGTCATGTACCGCAAGGACCTGATGGAGAAGGCTGGGCTGAAGATGCCCGATGCGCCGACCTGGGACTTCATCAAACAGGCCGCCGACAAGATGACCGACCGCGCCAATGGCGTGAACGGCGTCTGCCTGCGCGGCAAGGCCGGCTGGGGCGAGAACATGGCCTTCCTGACCGCCATGTCGAACTCGTTCGGCGCCCGCTGGTTCGACGAGAACTGGAAGCCGCAGTTCGACCAGCCCGAGTGGAAGAAGACGCTGCAGTTCTATGTCGACCTGATGAAGGCCGACGGCCCCGAAGGCGCGTCCTCCAACGGCTTCAACGAAAACCTGGCGCTCTTCCAGCAGGGCAAGTGCGGCATGTGGATCGACGCCACAGTCGCGGCGTCCTTCGTCTCCGACCCGAAGAACTCGACCGTCGCCGACAAGGTCGGTTACGCCTTGGCGCCTGACAACGGCCTTGGCAAGCGCGGCAACTGGCTATGGGCGTGGTCGCTGGCGATCCCCGCCGGCACGCAGAAGGCCGACGCTGCCGAGAAGTTCGTCTCCTGGGCGACCAGCAAGCACTATGCGGAGCTCGCCGCGTCGAAGGAAGGCTGGGCCAACGTACCTCCGGGCACGCGCTCCTCGCTTTATGCGAACGCCGAGTACCAGAAGGCGGCTCCGTTCGCCAAGATGACACTGGACTCCATCAACGCCGCCGACCCGACGCATCCGACCGTCAAGCCGGTGCCCTATGTCGGCGTGCAGTTCGTCGCCATCCCTGAATTCCAGGGCCTTGGCACAACCGTCGGCCAGCTCTTCTCGGCGGCACTTGCCGGTCAGTCGAGCGTCGACGATGCGTTGAAGCAGGCCCAGGACGCCGCGACCGCGGCGATGACCGAGGGCGGTTATATCAAGTAAGGCTCCTCCCGGTGCCGAATGCCGGTCACCTCCTCGACCGGCAACGGCCGCCCGAAACCCAGTTCGGGCGGCCGCCTTTCCAACGCCTGTGAAAATTCAGTCTGATCCTTGAAGGGTGACCGTCATGGCTACTCAGCAGACCCGTTCGCTTGCCCGATTCATGATGGCGCCATCCGTGGTGCTGCTGCTGGTCTGGATGGTTGTTCCGCTCGCTCTCACGCTGTGGTTCTCCTTCCAGCAGTACAACCCGCTCAATCCGGTTCGCGATGGCTTCGTCGGCCTCTCGAACTACGCGCTGTTCTATTCCAACCCGGCTTTCCTGCAGTCGATCCTCAACACGCTGGTCCTGGTGGTCAGCGTGCTGCTGATCACGGTGATCGGCGGCATCCTGCTGGCACTGCTCATCGATCAGCCGATGTGGGGCCAAGGGATCGTGCGCATCCTCGTCATCTCGCCGTTCTTCGTCATGCCGCCGGTCGCCGCTCTGGTGTGGAAGAACATGATCATGCACCCGCAATATGGCGTCTTCGCCGACATAGCGCGCTTCTTCGGGGCGCAACCGATCGACTGGTTCGGGCAGCATCCTATGACGGCGATCATCATCATCGTCGCCTGGCAATGGCTGCCTTTCGCGACATTGATCCTGCTGACCGCGCTGCAATCGCTCGACGGCGAGCAGAAGGAAGCCGCCGAGATGGACGGCGCCGGCTTCATCAGCCGCTTCATCTATCTGACGCTGCCGCACATGTCGCGAGCGATCACCGTGGTCATCCTGATCCAGACGATCTTCCTGCTCTCCGTCTATGCCGAGATCCTGGTCACCACCAATGGCGGCCCCGGCTATGCCTCCACCAACCTGCCCTTCCTCGTCTACCAGAAGGCGCTGCTGGAGTTCAAAATCGGCCAGGCATCCGCGGGCGGTGTGATCGCCGTCATTCTCGCCAACATCGTCGCCTTCTTCGCCATGCGCGCCGTCGGCAAGAACCTGGACAAGTAAGGGAGGACAAGATGGCACGCGCAGTCACCACCCAGCACAAGACCATCGCGACGGCAGCCGCCTGGATCGTCGCCCTGCTGATCTTCTTTCCGATCCTGTACACGATCATCACCTCGTTCAAGTCGGAACAGGAGGCGATCCAGGGCTTCAACCTGATCCCGTCGGGAACCTTCGAAAGCTATTCCGAGGTCCAAGCGCAGAGCGGCTATTTCAAGTTCTTCTTCAACTCGGTGCTGCTCTCGGTCGGCTCGACCGTCCTGGCCCTGCTCGTCGCCATTCCGGCGGCATGGTCGATGGCCTTCTCGCCGACCAAGCGGACCAAGGACATCCTGATGTGGATGCTGTCCACCAAGATGATGCCGGCGGTCGCGGTGCTGTTTCCGATCTACCTGATCTTCCGCGACACCGGTCTGCTCGACAGCCGCATCGGCCTGATGGTCATGCTGATGCTGATCAACCTGCCGATCGTGATCTGGATGCTCTACACCTATTTCCGCGAGATCCCCGGCGAGATCCTGGAAGCGGCCCGCATGGACGGCGCCTCGCTGTGGAACGAGATCATCTATGTGCTGACGCCGATGGCGGTGCCGGGCATCGCCTCGACGATGCTGCTCAACATCATCCTGGCCTGGAACGAGGCATTCTGGACGATCCGGCTGACGACCACGGAAGCAGCACCGCTTACCGCCTTCATCAGCTCCTTCTCCAGCCCGCAAGGCCTATTCTGGGCCAAGCTTTCGGCGGCCTCGACGCTGGCCATCGCACCGATCCTGATCATGGGCTGGTTCAGCCAGAAGCAGCTGGTACGAGGCCTGACCTTTGGTGCGGTGAAGTAACGGAAATTGCCTGAAGCAATCGGCGAAAAATAGCTCTCGGGGAGGAAACCATGGGAAACATCACGCTCAAGAACGTCTCCAAATCCTTTGGATCGACGTCCATCATCCCCGGTCTCGACCTGGTGATCGAGAATGGTGAGTTCGTCGTCTTCGTCGGCCCGTCGGGCTGCGGCAAGTCGACATTGCTGAGGCTGATCGCCGGCCTGGAAGACACCAGCGGCGGCACCATCAACATCGATGGCCGTGACGTAACCGGCGAGGCGCCGGCCAAGCGCAAGCTCGCCATGGTGTTCCAATCCTATGCGCTCTACCCGCATATGACGGTTGCCAAGAACATCGCCTTCCCATTGAAGATGGCGGGCGAGGATCAGGCGACCATCGACAGGAAGGTGAAGGACGCGGCGCGCGTCTTGAACCTCACCAACTATCTCGAACGCCGTCCCGGCCAGCTCTCCGGCGGCCAGCGCCAGCGCGTCGCCATCGGCCGCGCCATCGTGCGCCAGCCCTCGGCCTTCCTGTTCGACGAGCCCTTGTCCAACCTCGACGCGGCACTGCGCGGCACAATGCGGCTCGAAATCAGCGAGCTGCACCATCAGCTCAAGACGACGATGATCTACGTCACCCACGACCAGGTCGAGGCCATGACCATGGCCGACAAGATCGTCGTGCTCAACGCCGGCAACATCGAGCAGGTCGGCTCGCCGATGGAGCTCTACAAGACGCCGCGCAACCTGTTCGTCGCCGGCTTCATCGGTTCGCCGAAGATGAACCTGATCGAGGGCGCACCGGCCGCCAAATATGGCGCCAAGACGATCGGCATCCGGCCTGAACATATGCAGATCTCGACCACGGCGGGCGACTGGAAGGCCGCCGTCGGCGTGGCCGAGCATCTGGGTTCCGACACGTTCCTGCACGTCCAGGCCGATGGTGTCGGGCCGCTGACGGTGCGCGCAGACGGCGAACTGGCGGTCCGCCATGGCGACACCATCTATCTCACGCCCGACCAAGCCAAGCTGCACCGCTTCGGCCCCGACGGCAAGGCGATGGCCCAGTGAGGATGGAGCGGTGAGGATGGAGCGGTGAGGCTGACAGGCAAATCGGCGCTGATCACGGGGTCGGCGCGCGGCATCGGCAGAGCCTTCGCCGAAGCCTATGTGCGCGAAGGCGCCACCGTGGCGATTGCCGATATCAACCTCGACGCAGCACGCAAGACCGCGGCTGAAATCGGTGACCACGCCTATGCGCTAAAGCTTGACGTCACCGATCAGGCATCCATCGATGCCGCGGTCAAGGCGGTGGAGAGCAGGACCGGCGGCCTCGATATCCTGATCAACAACGCCGCTCTGTTCGACCTGGCGCCGATCGTGGAGATCTCGAGGGCGAGCTACGAAAAGCTGTTTTCCGTCAATGTCGCCGGCACGCTGTTCATGTTGCAGGCAGCCGCCCGGTCGATGATCGCGCGGGGCAAGGGCGGCAGGATCATCAACATGGCGAGCCAGGCCGGGCGTCGCGGCGAACCGCTGGTCGCGGTCTATTGCGCCACCAAGGCCGCGGTCATCTCGCTGACGCAGTCAGCCGGACTCGACCTGATCAAACACCGCATCAATGTCAACGGCATCGCGCCCGGCGTCGTCGACAGCGACATGTGGGACGAGGTCGATGCCTTGTTCGCCAAATACGAGAACCGGCCGAAAGGCGAAAAGAAACGGCTGGTCGGCGAGGGCGTACCGTACGGCCGCATGGGCAAGCCGGAAGACCTCGCGGGCATGGCCGTGTTCCTCGCCAGCGACGAGGCCGAATACATCGTCGCCCAGACCTACAATGTCGATGGCGGCCAATGGATGAGTTGAGGGGGAAGGCGCTTCTCTCATTTCCTCCAGAGAAGTGCCGAGGGGCGGTGAGGGGCAGCATACTGGAACATCAGGTGCGGCCCCTCATCCTCGCCCTCCCGAAGGAGGCGAAACAGTCGGGCTGCAAATCGGCCAAAGGGTAAAGCAGATGACCGTGAAACTCTCTTCCTCGAGCCTCGCCACGCTTCCGTCCAAGGTCGCAGGTCCGAACTATGACCGGTCGGCGTTGAAAGCCGGCATCGTGCATTTCGGTGTCGGCAATTTCCACCGCTCGCATCAGGCCGTCTATCTCGACGACCTGTTCGGTCAGG
This sequence comes from Mesorhizobium sp. M8A.F.Ca.ET.021.01.1.1, assembly GCF_003998025.1. Classification (NCBI taxonomy): domain Bacteria; kingdom Pseudomonadati; phylum Pseudomonadota; class Alphaproteobacteria; order Hyphomicrobiales; family Phyllobacteriaceae; genus Mesorhizobium; species Mesorhizobium sp. M8A.F.Ca.ET.021.01.1.1. The sequence continues at coordinate 641 of NZ_RZSJ01000003.1, read as the reverse complement.
GCATCGGCCATGATTGGGCGCTGGTCGGCGCCGGCGTGTTCGACGGCGAGAAGATCGGCCGCGGCAAGCTCGAAGAGCAGGACTGGCTGACCACCGTGGTCGAGCAGGACGAAGGCCACATGAGCGCCCGCGTCACCGGCGCGATGATCGATTTCCTGATGCCGGGCGATGCCGCCGCCATCATCGAGCGGCTGGCCGATCCGGCGATCAGGATCGTATCGCTGACCATCACTGAAGGCGGCTATTTCATCGATCCGGCCTCCGGAGTCTTCAATCCGACTCATCCTGATATTGTCGCCGACGCGCAGCCGGGCGCCACACCAAAGACCGTGTTCGGCATCATCCTGGCTGGCCTCCTGCGCCGCCGTCAGGACGGCATCGTGCCGTTCACCGTCATGTCCTGCGACAACATTCCCCATAACGGCCATGTCACGTCGGACGGTGTGATCGGCCTTGCCCGCCTGATCGACGAGGACCTGGCGAGCTGGGTCAGCGACCACGTCGCCTTCCCGAACGCCATGGTCGATCGGATCACGCCGGCGACCAGCGACCGCGAGCGCAAGATCCTCGCCGACGATTTCGGCCTCGAAGACAATTGGCCGGTGTTCTGCGAGCCATTCCGGCAATGGGTGCTGGAAGAC
>NZ_RZSJ01000039.1:0-19827 GCF_003998025.1 Mesorhizobium sp. M8A.F.Ca.ET.021.01.1.1 | reverse complement strand
GGCGGACCCCGCCATAGCGTGTCGGGCCGGCCATCGAAATGGCGCTGGTTCAGGCCGACCAGATTGTGGTCGTAGATGCCAAAGGCCGTGGTCGAGGGCAGGATCAGATGCCCCCCGGCGGCAAGTGTCGCGAGCGTCTCCTCGAGCCATCCGGCAGCTGGCCTGCCGTCGATCTCGCCGGCGCGGTGGCCGAGCGACCCGCCCGGCTTCTGCTGGTCGTCGACCAGCGTCACGGAGAGGCCCACGCCGGCCGCGAGCTTGGCCGCCGCCAGTCCGGCCGGCCCGGCGCCCACCACCAGCACGTCGCAATGATGATTGATCTGGTCCGGCGGGCCTGATGAGATCCAGTCCGTGTCGACCTTGCCCAGTCCGGCCATGGCGCGGATGCGTGGCTCGAACATGTGCCAGTCCGGCCACATGAAGGTCTTGTAATAGAACGCCGCCGGAATGAAGCGCGCAAAACGGTCAAGGAAGGCGTTGCGGTCGCTCAATGCATTGGGCGTCGCATTGACGCTTTTGGCCGCCAGCCCATCGTGTGCCGGCTCGGTCGTGGCGCGCGTGTTCGGCGTCGCGCGTGAGCCGCCTATATCGACCAGCGCGTTGGGCTCCTCGACGCCGGCGCCCCAGATGCCGCGCGGCCTGTGGTATTTGAAACTGCGGCCGACGACCGCGACGTCGTTGGCGAGCAGCGCGGAGGCGATGGTGTCGCCGGCAAAGCCGTCCACGCTTGTGCCGTCGAAGCTGAAGCGGAGCGGGCGCGAGCGGTCGATGGCGCTGCCGCCGGTGGCAAGACGCGAGGCGGTCATGCCGCGTGCTCCTCGCCCAGCGCGGACGAGGACTGCACCTCGTGCGTGAGCGTGTCGCGCTCCATGACGAAGAACTCGCCGCAGTTCATGTGCACCCAGATTTCGCGCGCCGCGCCTTTCGGATTGGAGCGCAGGTAGAGATAGTTGGCCCAGCGATCGATGGGCACATCTCCGCCATCCGGCCTGGTATTGCCGGCATCGCCGCCATAGTGGAATTCGGTCTCGTCGCGCGGGCCGCAGAACGGGCAAGGAAAGAGCTGCATGACGCCTAGTCCTGGTCTCTGTGCATATCAGTGCGCGATGCCGGAGCCGGCCGCTTCGTCGATCAGCCGCCCGCTGGCGAAGCGGTCGAGATCGAAGGGCCGGCTGATGTCGTTGTGCTTGCCGCTCGCCAGCAGGTTCGCCAGCAGCGTGCCGCCGGCGGGGATCGCCTTGAAGCCGCCCGTGCCCCAGCCGCAATTGAGGAACAGATTGGGCAGCGGCGATTCCCCGATGATCGGCGAGGAATCCGGCACGACGTCGACAATGCCCGCCCATTGCCGCATCAGCTTCAACTGGCCGAAGATTGGGAACATCTCCAGCACCCCCGCGATCACCGTCTCCAGCGTCGGCAAATTGCCGCGCTGTGCATAGGAAGGGATGCGGTCGAGCCCGCCGCCAATGACGATCTCGCCCTTGTCCGACTGACTGACATAGACGCCGGTGCCGGGCGACAGGACCACCGTGTCGAGGATCGGCTTCACCGGTTCGGAAACGCAGGCTTGCAGCGCGTAGGAGTTGATCGGCAGCCGGAAGCCGGCTTTTTCAGCCAGAACCGAGGAGTGCCCGGCCACCGCCATGCCGATGCGCTCGGCACGGAACATGCCGCGCGTCGTCTGGACACCGCGGCAGCGGCCGCCCTCGACGATGAAATCAGTGATCTCGCAATTCTGGATGATGTCGACGCCGAGCCGGCTCGCCGCGCGCGCATAACCCCAGGCGACCGCGTCATGGCGCGCCGTGCCGGCCCTGCCTTGCCAGATGCCGCCGAACACCGGAAACCGCGCGCCGGCCGAGAAATTATAGATCGGCGCCACCCGGCGCACGTCCTCGGGCGAAAACAGCTCCGCATCGATGCCGCTGATCTGCATGGCGTTGACGGTGCGCACGCCGACTTCCATTTCGGCGGTCGAGTGACACAGATTGACCATGCCGCGCTGCGACAGCATGACGTTGTAATTCAGATCCTTGGACAGGCCTTCGTAGAGCCGGTGCGCCAGCCCGTAGAGCTCGACGCTCTGAGGATAGTAATAATTGGAGCGCACCACGGTGGTGTTGCGGCCGGTGTTGCCGCCGCCGATCCACCCTTTTTCCAGCACGGCCACTCGGGCGATGCCGTGATTCTTGGCCAGGTAATAGGCCGTCGCCAGTCCATGGCCACCGCCGCCGATGACGATCGCGTCGTAGGACGGCTTCGGCTCGGGCGAGCGCCAGGCCTGTTTCCAGCCGGTCTGGCCGGCCAGGCCTTCCTTGAACAGCGACAAAGCGGAATAGATGCGGGTCATTGTGTGGGCGACAAGCCTGGTTGATCAGGGCAAAGCTAGTGGTAATGGACATGTATGTCTAGTTGCCGGTCCTCCCGGCTTGCGGAGCCAACGCTAACGGTTACGCGAGATGGTCTCCTCCACGTAACGTGAAAAATCCTCGACATCGCCCGCCGTAGGCTCTCGGCCTGTGAAGCTGCGCAGATACGCGGCAACATGCGGCAGGCGGCTGCTCATCGGCTCGTCGAGTTCGAGCGAATAGTAGCCGATCTGCATGAAATAGAGCACCCGGGCCCGCACGAACGCGTCTTCCTCCTCGTAGCCATGACGCATGAACATGCCGCGGATGGCATTGACTCGTTCTTCGTCAGCCTCGTCCAGCGCGCGCCTTGTCGCGGGGGAGCGGCGAGCCCATGCCCGGATCGCGAAATCCAGCCGCGGGTCGAACAGCTTTTCGTCCACCCAGCATTCGAAAATGCTCATCACCCCGCGAATGACAGTCGCGGAAGGGCGTTCGGCGCGCTCGACGATGAATCGGGTATTGGTCTGCCGCCAGTGGTCCAGCAACTGGTCGAGCAGGTCTTGGCGGCTCTTGAAATACCAGTAGAAGCTCGAGCGCGAGACGTCGAGCTGTTGGCCAAGCGTCAGCACGCGGACGCGTTCGACGCCGTCCGAGATCAGAGTTTCAAGCGCGAGCTTCAGCCAGTCTTCGCGAGTGGCCTTGATGTTGCCGGTGGCGCCGGCACGTTGGATCGTCGTCTCGAGTGCTGTCATCGCCACGACGCATGACATGCCGGATCAGGCAAATCAAGTTCGTGGACATATGTGTACATGGCAATTCGACCTTGACCCGGCGAGCCATCCACCGATGTTAGCTGGAGTGGTTGTCGACGCGCACTGCCGCCGCTGCACCGGAGGCATGAGCGCAGGCCCGGGGACTTTTGTCGCGGCCTTCGAGCCCAGTGCGTGCTTTCCCGCAAGGCAATTGTCTGGCAAATACCACTTCAGACGGATGCCGCCGCGCGGCCAACAGCCAGGGAAGGCAAGGACATGACAGCGTTTCGAAAGAACCTCATCGACGGCGAATGGGTCGGCGATGCCGGATCCCGCAACATCAACCCCTCGGATACCGGCGACGTCGTCGGCGAATATGCCTCGGCGGGGGTCGAACAGGCGGGCCAGGCGATCGCGGCGGCCAAGGCGGCGTTTCCGGCATGGTCCCGCTCCGGCCCGCTGGCGCGCCATGCGGTGCTGAAAAAGGCCGCCGACGAGATCATGGCGCGCAAGGACGAACTCGGCCGCAACCTGGCGCGCGAGGAAGGCAAGACGCTGGCCGAGGGCATTGGCGAGACCATCCGCGCCGCCCAGATATTCGATTTCTTTGCCGGCGAAACACTGCGCTTGTCGGGAGAGGTGGTGCCAAGCGTGCGGCCGGGCGTCGGCGTCGAGATCACGCGCGAAGCGGTTGGCGTTGTCGGCATCATCACGCCATGGAATTTCCCGATCGCCATCCCCGCCTGGAAGATCGCTCCGGCGCTGGCTCACGGCAACACCGTCGTCTTCAAGCCGGCCGAACTCGTTCCCGAAAGCGCGTGGTCCATCGTCGACATCCTGCATCGCGCCGGCCTGCCCAAGGGCGTGCTGAACCTCGTCATGGGCAAGGGCTCGGTGGTCGGCCAGGCAATGCTCGACAGCCCCGACGTCAACGCCATCTCCTTCACCGGCTCGGTCGGAACCGGCAAACGCGTCGCCGCGGCAAGTGTCGAGCACATGCGCAAGTTCCAGCTCGAAATGGGCGGCAAGAACCCGCTGGTCGTGCTCGACGACGCCGATCTCGCGGTCGCTGTCGATTGCGCGCTGAACGGCGCCTTCTTCTCGACCGGCCAGCGCTGCACGGCCTCGTCGCGTTTGATCGTCACCAACGGCATCCACGACCGCTTCGTCGACGCGCTCAAGGAGCGCATGGAAAAGCTGGTGATCGGCGACGCGCTCGACGCGCAGACGCAGATCGGCCCGGTGGTCGACGCGACCCAGCTCAAGCAGGACGAGGACTATATCGCCATCGGTGTGCGGGAAGGCGCCACGCTCGCCTTCGGTGGTGAACGGCTCGACCGCAAGACGCCGGGTTTCTATCTCAAGCCGGCGCTGCTGACCGAGGCCACCAATGCCATGCGCAGTTCGCGCGAGGAGATCTTCGGCCCCGTCGCCAGCGTCATCCGCGTCCAGGACTATGACGAAGCGCTTGCCGTCGCCAATGACACGCCGTTCGGCCTGACCTCGGGCATCTGCACCACGAGCCTCAAGCACGCCACGCATTTCAAGCGCAACTCCGAAGCCGGCATGGTCATGGTCAACCTGCCGACGGCGGGGGTGGACTTCCACGTTCCCTTCGGCGGGCGCAAGGGTTCGAGCTTCGGCCCGCGCGAACAGGGCCGCTATGCCATGGAGTTCTACACCACGGTAAAGACCGCTTATACGTTCGCGGGATGATCCGGCGCCGGCTTGCCGGCCGGCGAACCGTCACCTCCTCGAAAAACCGACCGGTGCAAGCGATGACATTGCAGGACCTGACCTGGCTCAACCCGCCGCCGCACCATGCCGTCGACGGTGATGCCGTGCGCGTGCGCACCGGCAAGGAGACCGATTTCTGGCGCGAGACCTTCTATGGCTTCTGGCGCGACAACGGCCACTTCCTCTATCGGCGGGTCGAGGGCGATTTCACCGCCGAGGTCACCGTCAAGGGCGACTACAAGGTGCTCTACGACCAGGCCGGGCTGATGATCCGGCTTGGCGAAACGCACTGGATCAAGGCCGGCATCGAATACACGGACGGCCTTGCCTATTTTTCCGTCGTCGTCACCAACGACACCTCAGACTGGTCGCTGGTGGCCATTGCCGCCGGCCCGGACGGCGTCAGGATCCGCCTGACCCGCCATAGCGAGGCGATCCGCGTGCAGTATCTCGACGCTTCCGACGGTCGTTGGAAGCCGGTGCGGCTCGCCTATTTCCCGATCTCGAAGCTGGTCGATGTCGGTATGATGTGCTGTTCGCCGCAGCGTGAGGGTTTCGAGGTCACGTTCTCCGGATTTTCGGTCGGCCCGCCGATTGCGCGGGACCTGCACGACTGACGCCACGAGCCCGCCTTGGCCTGTGTGAGCAAGCAGGCCGGACGTTGCGGCCATAACGGCGTCTGGGCTAAGGGTTGCCCATGGGCATGTCGCGTTGGCGGGCAAAACTCAATAAACCCGTCCGTTCCGGGGCGCTGAGGTTTTTCGGGGTTCCTTCCGTGCTTTGGTCGCAAGGGATCGGGCGTTTCTGCGACTTCGCTGGACCCGATTGGTATCGCTGGGCGCCGACCGAATCGACGCAAAGCGAGGCTTTTTTCCGCGACCATTATAGCGGCGCGCATGGCATCGTTTGGGTGCGGCTGAGCACCCTGGCCAGGCTTGCGCGAAATTGCGATCTCGACATTTTCGCCAGGATAGCCCTGCCCACCATCAAGGCTCCCTTCATCCTGCTGACGACCGACGGTGATTCCTCGGTGCCTTCGGATCTGCCCAAGGACACCGTCGAGCGGCTTCTCGCCAGCCCCTATCTGGTCTCCTGGTACAGCCAGAACTGCGACGGCGGTCATCCCAGGATCAAGCCGTTCCCGATCGGGCTGGATCTCCACACCCCACGTTCCCTGGCGACGCCTGGCGGACTGGTGAGGCAACTGAAAACCCTGCGCGGGCAGGGGAGTGCGGATCGTCGTCCGGCCAGGATATTCTGCGATTTCAGCGTCAGCAGAGAGTCTGGCGAGCGTCGGGAATTGCTTGAGGCTCTGGACGGATGCCCGCATGTCGATTTTCTAGGGCAACGCGTATCGCAGCGCTCGATCTGGCAGCTCTATTCGCAATATCCGCTCGTGCTGTCGACCGTCGGAAACGGCCTGGACTGTCATCGGACATGGGAACTGCTTTATCTCGGCTGCATCGTGGTGACCAAGACTTCACCGCTCGATCCGCTTTACGAAGGCCTGCCTGTCATCATCGTCGACGATTGGCGCGAGGTGCGGGACCCCGATGCCCCGGGGCGCTGGATCAGGCAGGCCGCGCATTTGACGGACCGGAACTATGTATGGGGGCGTCTGCGCCCGCAAGCCTATCTGCAGCCTCTGCGCGAAGAGCTTCGGCGGGCGGCGGCCTTACCAGGGGACGTGTAGGATTTCCAGCTTGGGCAGGCCGACCGGCCGGATGCCGAGGTCGTTGGCAAGGAGGCCAAAAGCTTCGGTCTCGATCAGATCGCGGTATGGAATTTCGGGGAAACGAAGACCGCCGCGATGCAGGGCGGCATCGACCAGCAGCATGGTTCCGCCGACCGCATCGAGGCCGATGATGTCGAGATGCCTGACATCGCTGAGATGATACCGGCTTGGCGTTTGCACGGGAGGCTGGTGAAGGCCGCCGCGTATCTCGCGGTAATAGCGATAGTCCCTGGTCTGTCGCCTGATGACAAAGCTGTTGAGGTCGAAACTGGCGCCACCGGCGATCTTCACGCAGTTGGGCACCGCGATGCGATGTCCCGTGGCGATCAGGCGGTTCAGCACATCGCCGGGAAAGCGCCAGACGTCGATATCGATCCACAAGGCCCAGTCATCGTCCTCGCTGAGCCCGTGATCGATCAGGTAATTTCGCACCTTGGCGATCGCGCCGCGCCTGACGCGCTGCATTCTGGGCTTTGCCCGTTTTGCCCTGTCGAGGCGGGTGCCGACCTGTCTCTGCAACAGGACGATGTCACGATATCTGCCGGCCAATCCAGCTGTTGCGGCCTGCAGTCGCTCCCAGCTTCCGTCCTGGCTGTCGCCTTCGCAGAAGACCAGCTTGATCCGGTCCTTGGGATAGTCGAGCCCATCCAGCGCATCAAGAAAGGGCTGGATGAGGTCGGCGGCGTCGCGAAGCGGCACCAGCACAGCGACGTTTCGGCCCGATGGCGGCGGCCCCGACAGGACCGCTCTGTCGACGCCTGCTTTCGCCTGCGCCTCATCCAGATACGCGCCGCGCGTCAGGTGATACCGGAGCCGATAGGCCCGATTGCGAAGCTTGGTCCACCAGTTCGGCGGCGGTTCCGGGGTCCACCATGTGCCGGCCCAGTGGTGGATCGAAAGCGCGGCCGTGTCGTCGCCGGCGTCGCGCTCCGTGCTCCCGGCCGACGTCACCGGCACGAACAGGGCGGAAGGATGAATGGCGAAGGCCGCCTGATCGCTGTACCCGCGCTGCGCGGAGGTGAGCAGGCAAGGGCCGGTCGCGTCGAGCACGTCCTTGGCGGCGGCGAGCCCGGGCATCATCGACAGGAGATGCGCCCAGAATGGATGACCGGGCGGGCTCGCTATCGTCCCGTTGAACAGAAGGTAGGGCAGGCCCCGGAAATCCGCCTGGACGGCCGCATGCGAAGCCGGCTCCTTGCACAGTACGACCCGGGTCTCGCTCATGATCGCATCGAAGGGCGCGACGCATTCGCAGTCGATGTCGGCATAGACCCCGCCGAAGTGATGCAGAAGCATGTAGCGGGCCGCATCCGACCGCTGCACGCCGTTGGTGTAGCCACAGAACATCGGCAGGTAATCCGGGTAGTGCTCGGCCACGAATTCGAGCAGCATCCGGTCGCTCCAGAGCATGACCGTCCAGTGTGGATTGTGCCGCTTCCAGCTGTCGGCATAGGCCTGGAAGCGTGCGGGAACGCTGTCGGTCTTCCAGGTCTGGTGCAGGATCGGCGGAATCATCGACGGCTCATGGGGTGATGGAGGTGGCCTGGTGTCACTTGCCGTCATTGTCCAGTGCAAGTCCGGCGCGGACCGCATCGCGGATCGCTTGCGGGCCAAACCTTGCCCATACGGCCTGATGCGCGCGCTTGCGCTGCCGCGCCCGGCGTTCGGCGTCTAGAGAGAGTTCGATGGCCATGTCGGCCAGTCCTTCGTCGCTGGTCGACAGCAACACCTGGTCATTCTCGACCATGTCCAGCCCCTCGGCAGCGAGCGGCGTCGCGATCACCGGCACCCCCCAGGCCATCGCCTCCAGAATCTTGATGCGCGTGCCCCCGCCGGCCCTGAGCGGGATGATGCTGAGATGCGCGCCGGACAGGAGTGGCGACACGCTTTCGGGATCTTCGACAAGCGCCACACCAGGCAATCTGGTCAGCGCCCGTACCGCCGCCTTCGGGCTTCGTCCGGCAAGAGTAAGTCTTGCACCCGGCAAGACTTGCCGAATGCGAGGCAATATGGTGCCCGTCAGGCGCTCGGCCGCATCGACGTTCGGCGGATAGCCGAGATGCCCGATAAACACGATCGTCGGATAACCGCTGTCGGTAGCGGCTTCGGCGGGCAGCACCCGCGGAATGTCCTCGACGTTGGGGATTCCATTGGGAACGACATCGATCGGCACCTTGTGCCGGGATGCGGCCATCAACCTTTCGCGATCCTGGTTCGAGCAGACCCACACCCTGTCGACGAGGGATTGCGCTTTTCTCTCCAGCCGCCGGATGCCAAGCACCGCCGGGGATCGCGCTGGACTGATATGCCGCAGCTGTGCCGCCAGGTCGGATTCGACATTGTGCATGTCGAGGACGAGCTGCTTCGTCAGCGGCCGCAAATGTCGCAGCAGCTTGAACAGGCCGGTCCCTTCGACGATGACCGTATCGGGTTTGAAGGTTTGCATCAGTTTCCGCAGCCGCGCCAATGCCGTGCGCGGGATACGGTTCTCCCCCGCGATCCTCCACCAGCCGAGTGAGGCCGAACGCGGTTCTCCATCGGTCACCAGGCCAACCGCGTTGATGCGCGAGTCGGAGGGTTGTCGCGCGTCGCCCAGCGGCCTGATCGAGGCAAGCTGGACCGGGCCGAACTCGGCCGCAAGGCTGGCATTGTTGAAATTTCTCAGGTCCGCACCGGAAACCGGCGGAAATGCCGGGTCGAAGGACACGACCAGCGTACGTCTTTCCGTGACCGCGCCAGCGCTCGACGAGTGGTCAGGCCGTTCCATCATGGCTCCGATGCGAATCCGTATGCGATATTGCGACGCCTTCCAGCTCCGCCCCAGGCTTTTGTGGGCGCGAACGGCACGCATCATGCTCATCGCATAGCTGTATCGGTTGTGTTTGATAAGCTGTCTTGAAATCCGCAAGGCTATCCAGGCCTTCCTCCACTGCAGAACGTCCCTTGCAATGGCTGAACCGGCAAGCTTGTCCAGCTCCAGTGCTATCGCGAGAAACGTGGCCCGCGGGGTCTCGACAAATCGCCGCGCCATTCTCTCTTCGTCATGGTGGTAGAGAAGCACCGGAGAAGAGATCGTTGTCACGTCGGCCTGGGCGACCATGGCCGCCCAATAGCACGTGTCCTCATCCAGGCTGGTGGTTTCCGGAAAGCGGACGGTGGCCGTTGCAGAGGCTGCGACCAACGCGCTGCCCATCGCGATCGGCCATACCTCGTTAAGAAGGTAGCGGCGGGCGTTCGATGCCCGGTCGCTCGTGTACCCATGCGGAACCTTTAGCTTGTCCGGCCTCCCCCTGGTGCGGCGAATGCTGGCTCCTATCGACAGGCCGGCCTCGGGATTGCGCAGGAGCGCGTCATGCAGCAGTCCCAACCCTCCCGCCATCACCTCATCGTCGGCATCGAGGAAAAGTATGAACTTGCCTTTGGCTCGCGCAATTCCGGCGTTGCGGGCAGCGCCCGCGCTGCCCAGCCGCACGGCGAGGATCTCCAGCGGCAATCCGTGCCTCCGGGCGCTTTGCATCGAAATCGCCGTAGTCTGGTCGATGGAGCCATCGTCGACGAGAAGAATCTCGCTGATCAGACCCCTCTCCGGCAGAAGGCTTCGCAGCGTGGCGTCGATCGTCGCGGCGGCATTTCTTGCCGGGATGACGATGCTGATGTCGGGTTGCTCACGCCCCGAAATGCTCATTGCGGCACGAAAAAACCGCGCTTCAGAACGCGGTCATAGCAATGTTTGAATGGCGAGACCGCGCGAAGTGAAAGACTGGCCAGGCTTTCGACTGGCTGCGGCTCGACGTCGAATGGCGACTGGTCCTTCAACCAGCTGTAGCAGCAGCCATCCTTGAGTACGGAAGGACTTCCAACGACGTAACCGCCAAGCGCCTTCAGGTGGCCGATCCGCCGCATGCCGAAATATAGGCTGGATGAAACCGCCGGTTCGCGCGTCCTGAGATAGATGTGGAATCCATTCGGCGTTTTCGCGACCGGCGTGCAACTTGAAAGGTGAGCGTGCTTGCCAGACCAGGCGCGATAGTCTGCTGAATCGTCGAAATCCAGGATGAGAAGGTTGCAGTATCCTCCGATGATCCCGACATTTCCAGCAAAGTCCCGAAACCAGCGCCGGAGTTCCTCCGGTGTTGGTGGCTTCTGCGACAACTGAAAGGCAATCGACCGGAACGCCAATTCCTTCAGATCCTTTCGACGGGCCTTCAAATGCAGCGGATGATATTCCATCGCCTCAAGATCGAGATGCTTGCCACCTTCGCGCAGAGGCACACAGATGTAACCCTTGGACAAGAGCTCGATTGCGTATTCCGTTTCGACTAAAGGCTGCATCCACGAATGTTCCGCGGCCGAAGGCGTCGTCTCGATTTCATTAGCCTCGCAGGGATCCGTCAAGCGCCGCCGCGCACTTGGTTGCGTATTTGTGAGCATTTCGGCATATGTGATGGCTTTGGGCTTATCGTCTGGACCACGCCAGCCAGTGCGCCGCAAGGCGCCTGCGCAACGAGGTGAGGCGTGTCCGCCTATAGGCGTCGCCCGCCATCTTGATGCCTTGCGCCTGTGTCGGGAAGGGATGGATGACGTCGGCCAACGCATGCAGTCCCATGCCGGACCGGATGGCGAGGGTCACCGCGTTGATCATCTCGCCCGCATGGCTGGCGACGACCGTCGCGCCCAGGATGCGGTCGGACCCCTCCCTGACATGGATCTTGACGAATCCTTCCTCCTCGCCGTCCATCACGGCGCGGGCGACATCGTGCATCAGTATCGTATAGGTTTTGACCGGAATGCCATTGCGGCGCGCTTCCAGGGGATAGAGGCCGACATGGGCGATCTCCGGATCGGTATAGGTGCACCAGGGAACGACGAGGTCGCTGAGCCTTTCGCGGCCGCGAAACAAGGCATTGCGCACGACAATGCGCGCCGTTGCCTCGGCGGTATGGGTGAACTTGTATTCGAGGCAGACGTCGCCCGCCGCATAGATGTGCGGGTTGCTGGTTCGCAGATAATCATCCACCTTGATGCCGTCGGCGTCATGGGCCACGTCCGCCTCTTCGAGGCCGAGACCATCGACATTGGGTGAACGGCCGACGCCGGTGATGATCTCGTCGACGGAGATCGTCGTCGTGTCACCATCCCGCATCAGGTCGGCGAACTTGGCGGCACCTTCCCTGCGCACCGCCACAACTTCGGTGTTCAGGCGCACCTCCACCCCCTCGCGCGCCAAGGCGTCTGAAAGAATCTGCGCGGCGTCGCGCTCCTCGCCGGGCAGGAACATCGGATCGCTCTGCGCCAGGATGACCTTGGCGCCGAGCATGCAGAAAGCCTGCGCCGTCTCGCAGCCAAGCGGCCCGCCGCCGATGACGAGGAGCCGCGGCGGGCATTGCGTCAGGTCGAACATCGTCTCATTGCTGAGATAACCGGCTTCGACCAGCCCCGGAATAGCAGGGAAGGCCGGGTGTGCGCCCGTTGCAATCAGCGCCTTCTTGAAATGCAGCGTGCTTTCCTCGACCGTGACCGTATCGGGGCCGGCAAATCGCGCCGCACCGAAATAGAGGTCGATGCCTTCCGAAACCAGGCTCGCGGCGGAATCGGCACGGCTGATCCGCTGCCGGATCTGCCGCATCCGTGTCATCGCCCGTTGAAAATCGACACGAAGATGATCTGGCGGGTCGCCGCCGAAGCTCTCGGCATCGCGCATGTCGGCATAGAGCCTGGCTGTGCGAATGATCGACTTCGACGGAATGCCGCCGACATTGATGCACGCACCGCCAATCAGCCCACGCTCGATCAGCGCGACCTTCGCGCCAAGGCTCGCCGCGTCGCGCGCGGCGGTCAATCCAGCCGGCCCGGCGCCGATGACGACGAGATTGTAGGGACCGTTCGGGGTCGGGTTCTTCCAGTGCGGGGGATGCGCGCCCCTGATCAGCTCGGCGTCGTTGTGGTCGACGGGGAAGGCGGCGGCTCTCGCCGGTTCACGTGACATCGCGCCCCCCGGATGCCGGGCTTGCCGGCCGCGCCAGCCATCCGCCGGTAAAGGAAGCCTTGTCCAGCCCACGACGGATATGGGGATTGGAACGCATGAGCTCCCAGATCATGCCGGAACGGTGGTTTTCGATCATCATCACCGCAATGCCCTGGTCCAGTCCGTAATGGCCTTCCGACACCCAGCCGTTGCGGCCGAAATTTCGCCGGTTGGCCAATGTCGGGTTGAAACCGCTCGGCAGCCGGAAATTGTCGATCACCTCAGGGTAACGATCGGCGAGGTGGCGCATCGCCGCCAGGCAAATGTCAGGCGCGAAAGGCAGCGACGCCGGATAGGACCATGGCGCGATCGTGCCGTCATCCGGACCGAAAGGCGCGCCGCGCGCCGCGTAACCGGAAAACCGGTGGCGCCGTCGCTCCACGCTGACGCGGAAGCCGCCTGGTCCGTCCCCTGCCGAAAGACCCCACAGGTTCTCGCCATAGCCGTCAAAGCCGTAGGGATTGTGCCGGGCATAGTCGCGGTGAAGGTATGTCGAGCGGCGGCTGTTTTCGAAATAGTCCGAATTCTTCTCGCGCATGAAAGCATCGCGGATGCCGGCGAAATCGATCCAGGCATGCGAGAATTGGTGCATGAACAGCGGCCCACCATAGAGCACGTCATGGCCGTAGATGTTTTCCCACTGGTAGGTCGCCGTCCAGGCCTCGTAGCTGTCGTCGGAGGTCGGGCGGTCCGGTGAGGCCATGGACAGCACATAGAGGATCGTCGCCTCGTTGTAGCCTTCCCAGCCATAGTGCAGAAAGCCGGTCCTGGCCTTCCAGCCCTGGCGGAGCGTCGGGCTGCTGCCTTGCGCCCATCGCCAGTCGACGCGCCTGTAGAGCGCCTCGGCCAGTTGGCGGATTTCGGCCTCGTCGTCATTGTCGCCGGAAAAATAGGCGCCCGCCACCAGCATGCCGGCAATCAGCAGGGCGGTATCGACCATCGACAACTCGCAGCGCCAGACGCGCAAACCAGTGCGCATGTCGAGGAAGTGGTAGTAAAAACCCTTGTGGCCGGTAACGTCGGGGCCGCTGCCTTGCGTGCTGGCCTGGAAAAAGCGCAGCGCCGCAAGGGTCAGCCTGGCAGCCGCGTCGCGCGCCATCCAGCCACGTTCGACGCCGATCGGATAGCAGGACAGGGCGAAACCGACCACGGCGATGCTGCACGGTGAATTCGGCCGCGAGGTGTCGGCGACCAGCCCGTTGTCGGGGTTCACATTCTCCAGGAAATAGCCGAAGGCGGCGCGCTGATAGCGGTCCAGAAGCTCGTCATCGGCCAGCGCGGTGGGATCTGCTCTAAGCAAACGAAGCAAACTCCGGCCTGGTGATCGCCGCTTCCGTCGATCGCAGGCCACCGGCACAGTGGCCGGGGGACATCGCACCTGCCGGGCTCTCTCGTCGTGTCATGGCTTTCCCCTGTTGTGGCACGCTCATTCAGACGCCAGCTACCATAAGCCTGTCCAGCTCCAATCGTTGCTTCGTCACGCGGAATTGTAGTTGGCTCGGGCGAACTCGGAACTGCCTCGACCCGGCTCAATACGTAGCGCGGCCGCCCGAAACGTCGAACACGGCGGCCGTGGTGAACGAGCATTCCTCGGAAGCGATCCATGAGATCAGCGCAGCCACTTCTTCGACCTCGCCGAAGCGCGCCATCGGTATCTTCGACAGCATGAAGTCGATGTGCTCCTGGCTCATCTGCTTGAAGATCGCCGTGCGTACAGCTGCCGGCGTCACGCAATTGACCGTCACCTTGGTCTTGGCGAGTTCCTTGCCGAGCGACTTGGTCAGGCCGATCACCGCCGCCTTCGAGGTGCTGTAGGCGGAAGCGTTGGGATTGCCTTCCTTGCCGGCGATCGAGGCGATGTTGACGATGCGGCCGTAGTCGCGCTCGAGCATGTGCGGCACCAGCGCCTTGTTGCAGTAGAAGACGCCGTTGATGTTGATATTGATGACCCTTTGCCAATCCTCGGCCGAATAGGCCCAGGTCGTCATGTTGGGGCCGGTTATGGCCGCGCTGGTGACCAGTATGTCGACGCCGCCGAGGACTTCGATCGTCGATTGTGCGGCGGCCTCCACACTTGCCGCATCCGCAACGTCCATCGTCACCCCCTGCAGGCTGGGAATGACGGCTTTCGCCTGTTCGATCTGTGCGGGATCGCGATCCCAGACGCTGACGCGCCCGCCTTCGTTGACGATCCTGTGTGCGACCGCCAGGCCGATGCCCGAGGCGCCGCCGGTAATCACCGCCGACCGGCCGGCGAATCGTCCCGCGAAATTCATCGGCATGTCACTCCCCTGTCCATCCCGGTCCATGTGATGGCTCGTCGGGAACTGTGAGGTGACCGCCGATCGAGTTCAAGCCGGCATGTGGCCGGATCGTCTGGGCCAACACCGGCCGGATTATGGGGTTGCGATCTCTCGGCGATCGCTTCGCTGTAAGACAAGGTGACCGGATTTGCCATTGAGCAAGGGGTGCGATAGGTTATATTGCACTGCACAATGGAGACGCCGTTTCTTGTACGCCCCTGTTTGCGGATATGCCGGCTGGTTTGCGGCCTGCCGGTTCTGGGTCGTGTTGACGGGACCCTTTAGATGAAAATTCCCAAATCCCTGCTCGTCGATCCCGAGAAGAATTCGGTCTATGGCAGTTTTGCCGTTGCCGTCTCGATCTGGGCGTTCTCCTATTCCGTCATTTTCGGCCAGGTGCTGATCCTGGCCTACTATGTCGTCTGGCTTCCGCTCATCCTGGTCGACTACCGGCGGTTCCTGCGGCAATTGTCCAGTGCCTGGTTGCCGCTGCTGTTCGCTGCCTATGTCTGCTTCTCCGTGTTCTGGTCGCAGGCACCCGGCACCACCGCCAGAACGGCGGTCCAGTACCTTTCCCATATCGCCTGTGCCTATGTCGCGGCGCGCACCGTCAGCGTGCGCACCCTGACGATAGGCGCCTTGGTCGGCATATTCTTCGTCCTGATCTATTCGCTGAAGGTCGGAGCTTATTCCGAGGACGTCCTCGACGGCACCTATAATTTCGTCGGCGCCTTCGCCTCCAAGAACCAGATCGGCTTCGTCGGCTCGCTCGGCATCTATTTCTCCGTCGTTTTCCTTGCTTTCCTTCGGCGTGGCCGCCTGAGCTTCATGCTGACCGTGCCGGTCGTGCTGCTGTCGGCCTATGTGCTGGTCGTCTCGCATTCCGCCACCTCGATGGCCTCGATACCGGCGGTTCTGGCGCTGGTGGCGCTGCTTGCGATGAGCAAGCTTCTGTCGCGGCGCTATCGCCGGGTGATCTTCCTGATCGGCGCCGGCATGATCGTCGTGGTGGCCATCGTCGCCCTCAATCTCGGGCTCATGGACTTCGTGCTTGGCATCTTCGGTAAGGATTCGACGCTCACCGGGCGGACCTATCTGTGGGAGCAGGGCTGGAACGCCGCGATGCGATCGCCGATCCTCGGCGTCGGCTATGCCGCCTATTGGGTGCAGGGCTTTGCCGAGGCCGAGCGGCTGTGGAACGAATTCTACATCACCACCCGCACCGGCTTCCATTTCCACAACACCTATGTCGAGGCCCTTGTCGAACTCGGCTTCACCGGGGCGGTGCTGATATCGCTGATCATGCTGCGCACGCTCTTCGGCCATATCGCGGCGGTGGTCTTCAAGACATGGCAGGCCGAATCGGTGGTTCTCATCGGCGTGATGGTGCTGCTGCTCATCCGCTCCTTCGTCGAGGTCGAGATTCTCAACCCCTACATCATGGGCTCCTTCCTGATGTATTTCAGCTTCTTCAAGCTGGCCCGGTTGCCGGTCACGCGCACGCGGTGGTCGCCGGCCTTCGAGCCAGCGGATGCGAAGGGTGGGGAGCCAGCCTGGCCGCACCGTCCGGCGGCGGCCGAGTAATGATGAGGGTCCGCCAGGGCAATTCCAGGAAAGTGTGTAACGGTTTCCCGGGAGAAGCGCATAGCGCTTCCCCTTGGGAATTGCGTGAAAACAAGAAGTTAGAGCGGGTCAGAGATTCTATCAAACACTAAACCGTTCTTGGAGCAATGCCGGGAAAAGTGCGTAGCGGTTTTCCCGTCCGCAATTGCGTCAACAACCGTTCTGGTTTTCCGGTTCTGGAAACCCTGTCAGCAAAAACCTCCGCCAGGCAGGCCAGGCGGAGGTTCAAAGTCTTTGTGTTAGAGGATCGAAGCGGCGGGTCGTGCGAACTTCCGCGTCCCTACTGGCTCGCCAGCGGCGCCAGCTTGATCTTGATCACATCGCCGGGCAGCACCGGCGTGTCTTCCTTGGCGGCGATTTCGCTGGTCTTGCCGTCGACATTGCGCACCAGCGAATAGAGCAAGGTAGGCTGCTGGTCGTTGGTGATGGCGGCCGTCGTCGCCGGATCAGTGGCCTGAGCGATCAGGCCTTTCTGCATATTCACCTTCAGCGCGGCCTCGTTCAGGTCGGCTTCGGTCTGTTGCCGGGCGGCGGCGAGGCTCGAGCTCAAGGTGTTCTGGGCGTCGATGGCGTCCTGCGTCGCCTTGCTGATCGCCTGCTTGGCGGTGAGGATGGCCGTCTCATAGTCCAGGATCTTGCCTTGCAGGTCGGTGACGGACTGCTGCGAATCCAGAAGTCTCGCATTGGCGACCAGACCCTTCTGCGCCAGCGGACCGATGCTGGCCAGCTGTTGCTGCGCAAGATCGACCTGCTTCTGCTGGTTGACGATCTTCTTCTCCAGCGATTCGATTTCGGCCTGCAGCACACCCTTGAGATCGTCGAGTGACTCGAGCTTCAGCTTCAGCGCCTTCTGGTCGGCGGTCAGGATCGTCATCTCGTCGTTGACGATGGTCGGCAGCCGAGGATCGCCCTCGACCTCCTTCGGCGCTTCGAAGCTCGTCTTGCCGGCCATATCGGCGTCGATGCGGGCGCGCTTGACGATCAGCCGCACACGCAGGTCGTCGGAGATATCGAAATTACCCTTGGCGGTGACCAGGTCCTTGCCGAGCTGGGGACCGTAGTCGGCGCTGCGCCTGATGCCGCCGGCGACGCTGATCGCCTTCAGCACCGTAAGGTCGGGCACATAGGGAAACTGGCCGGGATTCTGCACTTCGCCCGAAATATAGAACGGCCGGAATTGCGCCATTTCGACCGAGGCTTCGGGCTTGTCCGACAAAGCGAGCTTGTGCTGCAGCGCCTCGCCGATAGCCGCGGCGACCTCTGCCGTGGTCTTGCCGGCCGCCGGCAGTTCGCCGACGAAAGGCACCGACAGCGTGCCGGCCGGACCGACCGTGTATTGGCCATTGACCGACGACCAGTCGCGGAACGTGCTTTCGACGGTCTGCCATTCGGCGATGCGGATGGTGAGTTTGTCCTGGGAGCCCAGACGGTAGTCGTCGGCGGCGGCCAGCTGGGGAAAAGCGAGCGACATCGCAAGGCACGTCGCCACGAGCCGCGAGCGGCCGAAAAACGGGCCGCCGCCAAAGGCTTCGAACATGTCTGTTTTCAACTGAACGTTCCGATCCGTTTTAGCCCCATCGCCCGATGAGCTTGCCGCCGGATGGCTGGGTCAGCCCGGCCGATCAATAAGAACCGCGTGACATCCAGACGGCCGGCACGGTCCTGATGATGATGCGAACGTCCTCGAACAGCGACCAGTTCTCGACATAGTGGCGATCGAACGCGACGCGGCTGTCATAAGAGACATCGTTGCGGCCGCTGACCTGCCACAGGCCGGTCAGGCCGGGCCGGGACTTCAGATAATAGACAGCCGCGCTGCCGTAGATTTCCAGTTCGTCGCGGACCACCGGGCGAGGCCCGACAAGGCTCATGTCGCCCTGGAGGATGTTGATGATCTGCGGCAACTCATCGAGGCTGAGCTTGCGCAGGACCGCTCCGACGCGGGTGACGCGTGGATCGTTCTTCAGCTTGCGGGTCGCTATCCATTCCGCATTGGCGTCTGGATTGGTCGCAAGATAGGCGGCCAGCACCTTGTCCCCGTCGGGAACCATGGTGCGGAACTTGAGGCAGGAGAACAGCCGTCCGCCGCGCCCGATTCGGCGATGGCCGTAAAAAATCGATCCGCCGTCGGAGAACTTGACCAGCAATGCTATCATGATGAACAGCGGGCTGAGCGCGATCAGCCCAGCCAGCGAACCGGCGACATCAAAACTCCGCTTGATGAGGCCGCCGATCGGCGGCGGAAAGTCGGTGTCAGCCTGCGAAAAGCCCGCCGTGGCCGACTTGGCAATATCCCTCATACGGAAACTCCATGCGGTGAACGAATGGTTGACCGCACGATATCAAAAAAATGCTGCAGCGCAACACACAATTTCCCATCCCATTGAAATAGTCGCGTCATGAATTGACTAAATAGTAAGCTCGCTCTGCACAAATTTCGAAATTTTTAGCACATTTGTGACAATAAATGGGCAAGGATAAAAAAATCCGGACATTTTTGAGGCGGTTCCTAGGCGACGCGTTCTCGGCGCCGAGGGGCAGAGCATATAAGTGCTTTAGGAAGATGCCATATTCGAAACTATTCACATAAAATACTGCTTAATATTATGGATTGTACTCACGCCTTATCACGGCTGCAGGTTGAATGAAATGCGGTCGTGTGCGTTGCAGCATGGCAGAGTCGAACGCGTAAGCTCATTCAAAAATATGTGCGGTTGCCCTTGCCGCCTTCTGCTCGCCTTAATAGAATTGCAAATTATACCTGTCATGGTGGCGACAGGTTGAAAGGCCGGAAGCAACCGGTCGGCAGCGGGTGACTTAACAAGCCCGCATGACAAGGGACGGCGCTCGGGTGGGGCTATCGATTGGATATAACCCGAGCCGGTTTATGGGCTGTTGGGTATGTCGCTTCCAAAATTCATCCTTGGGATGCTTTTCGCGCTCGCGATCGTCGTTGCCTGGTCGTGGCTGGGTGGGGCTTCGCTCGGCACGACACTGCTGCGCGTCGTCATCTGCGCGGTGGTCATCCAGGTCGGTTATTTCGCGGTCGTCTACGCCATGATCGCCAGGAGCGAGCCGACGCCGGCCGACAGGCTGCGCGAAGCCGAGAGAAAGAAGAAATCCACCGACGTGCCCGAGGGCGAGAAGCTTGGCAGCGCCCGGCGGAGCCTGCATTAGAGCGTTTCATGTTTTGACGGAAGCGTATCCGGCGTTTTCGAAGTAGTTCTTGCATTCGGCTGCCTCGATGGTTTCGACGAGGTGGCCGATGTGACGCCAAGTTTCCTCGACGGTGCGTTTCTGA
>NZ_RZSJ01000399.1:0-5851 GCF_003998025.1 Mesorhizobium sp. M8A.F.Ca.ET.021.01.1.1 | reverse complement strand
CGCTCTATTCGATCGATTTCTACGAGAAGATGGGCCATTACGCGCGTGTCGGCGGCCTCGAGGTCGCCCGCGTCGGCGACGACAGCCGCATGGACGAGATCAAGCGCAAGATCGCTTCGGCCAAGGCCTTCGGCACGCGCGCCCGGCTGATCGAACCAGCCGAGATCAAGGAAAAATTCCCGCTGATCGAACAGGATCTGGTGCAGGGCGGCCTGTGGGATCCGGACGCCGGCCTCGTCATCCCGCGCTCGCAGACGGTTGCCGGCAAGCTGGTCGACCAGGCGGAAGCGTCCGGCAAGCTCAAACCCTTCGCCAACACGCCGGCGAAGTCGCTTGTCGTCAAGGACGGCCGCATCAGCGCCGTGGTGACCGACCGCGGCACGATCGAGGCCGACTATGTCATCGTCTGCGCCGGCATCTGGGGACGGCTGATCGCCGAGATGGTCGGCGAGGATCTGCCGGTCATGCCGATCGACCATCCGCTGACCTTCTTCGGGCCCTACACCGAATTTGCCGGCACCGGCAAGGAGATCGGCTGGCCACTGCTGCGCGACCAGGGCAACTCGGCCTATATGCGCGACACCGGCGACCCCAAGACCGCCGAGGGCGGCCAGATCGAATGGGGCTATTACGAGGAGACCAATCCGCGCCTCTGCCACCCGCGCGATCTGCTTGAGAAGGACCAGGCACGGCTGTCGCCGTCGCAGCGCGATCTCGACATGGAGCAGATCCTGGCGCCGCTGGAACGCGCCATGGAACTGACGCCGATCCTGGGCGAACTCGGCTACAACGAGGGCCATTCCTTCAACGGCCTGCTGCAGGTGACCGCCGATGGCGGGCCGTCGATGGGCGAGAGCCAGAAGGTGAGGGGTCTCTGGTACGCCGTCGCCATCTGGGTCAAGGACGGCCCCGGCATGGGCAAGCTGATCGCCGACTGGATGACCGACGGCCGCACCGCGATCGACCATCACGCCATCGATTATGCACGCTTCTACCTGCATCAGACCAAGGAGCAGTTCATCTGGGATCGCTGCACCGAGACGGCGATGAAGGTCTACAATCCGGCGGTGCATCCGCGCGAACCCTTCTCCAAGGGCCGCAACATCAGGCGCTCGCCGTTCTGGGAGCGCGAGAAGGAACTCGGCGGCTATTTCATGGAGCTCGGCGGCTGGGAGCGCGCGCATGGTTACGCCGCCAACGAGCATCTGCTCGAGAAGTATGGCAACCGGGTGCCCGTGCGCGAGAACGAGTGGGACAACCGCCACTTCTGGCGCGTCTCGAACGCAGAGCATTTGGCGATGAGCGAGGATTGCGGCATCGTCAACCTCTCGCATTTCTCGATGTATGACATCGAGGGACCCGACCATGTCGCACTGCTGGAATGGCTGTGCGCGGCCAAGATCGGCGGCGACAACAACATCGGCAAGGGCATCTACACCCACTTCCTCGATGAGGAAGGCATGGTGCGCGCCGACTTCACCGTGATCCGCATGGCCGACCGCTGCCGGCTGATCGACGGCGCCGATGCCGGGCCGCGCGACTTCCAGTACATGCGCCGCACGGCTCAGGACAAAGGGTTCGATGTCACCATCACCGATGTGACCGAGAGGTACGTCACCATCGGCATCTGGGGGCCGAACGCCCGCACCACCTTGCAAAAGGTCGTCGAGAACCCGGATGGGCTTTCACCGGAGAATTTTCCATTCGCGGCGATCAAGCCGGTCCGCATCGGCGGCAAGGATGTCACCGCGTTCCGCATATCCTATGTCGGCGAGCAAGGCTGGGAACTGCATATGCGCTACGAGGATGGCCTCGCCGTCTGGGACGCGCTGCGCTCGACCGGCGTCATGCCGTTCGGTGTCGAGACCTATGCCAACACCCGCCGCATGGAAAAGAGCCTGCGGTTGCAGAATGCCGACCTCTTGACCGAGTACAATCTGCTGGAGGCCGATCTCGCCCGTCCGAAGGTCAAGGAGAACGATTTCTGCGGCAAGGCCAAGCATGTCGAATACCGCGAACGCGCGCATCAGCCGGCCATGCTGTGCACGCTGGTGATGACCGAGAATACGGATTCCAGGGGTGTTGCCCGTTATCCCGTCGGCATCATGCCGGTGATTGACCCGGAGAGCGGAGAAACGCTGGTCGACGAACTCGGCCGTCGCTCCTTCACCACATCGGTCGCCTACGGCCCGACGATCGGCAAGAACATCGCGCTCGCCTATCTGCCCTGGGCCTATGCGCAGGAGGGCCGCAAGCTCATGGTCGAGTATTTCGGCGAGACCTATCCGGTCGAAGTCGTCGGCGTCGGTTACAGGCCGCTTTACGACCCGGAAAATCTGAAGCCGCGGAGCTGATCGCCCAGCGGTAGGGCTCGCATAGATTGGATCAGCCCGACCACGGCCGGGCTTTTCTCTTTTTCGGTGGACGATTCTCGCTTACCCTTGCGCAATGTCTGGTTTGCCCTGCGCAAGACATCTGCTTTCCGCCTCTGCTGCACTGGCGTTGGTGCTCTGGCTGGCGCCAACGTCCCGCGCGGACGAGCCGGTCGATGTCGAGCTGGTGCTGGCGGTGGACGTTTCGCTGTCGATGTCGGCGGAGGAGCTGGAGATTCAGCGCCATGGTTACGCGGCGGCGCTGACGCATGACAATGTGCTGCAGGCGATCGCCGATGGCGCCTATGGCAAGATCGCCGTCACCTATGTCGAATGGGCCGGCACCAGCTGGCAACGCGTCATCGTGCCGTGGACGGTGATCGCGACCCGGGCCGACGCGGAGCGGGTGGTGGCGCAATTGTCGGCCCAGCCGCCCAACAGCGCGCGGCGCACCTCGATCTCCGGCGCGCTTGAGTTCGGCAGCGACCTTTTCGCCGAAAGCGGCTACCAGGGAACCAAGCGCGTCATCGACATTTCGGGCGACGGGCCAAACAACCAGGGCGCGCCGGTCAATCTCGTCCGCGACGGGGTGGTCAGGCAAGGCATCGTCATCAACGGCCTGCCGCTGATGACCCGAGGCGGCTTTTCCGGCGTCTATGACGTCAACGATCTCGACCGCTACTACAGTGATTGCGTCATCGGCGGCGCCGGCGCCTTCATGATCCCGGTCAACGACTGGACGCAATTTCCCGAAGCCATCCGCCGCAAGCTGGTGCTGGAGCTTGCCGGCCCAGCGTCACCGCAATGGGCGGCGGCGGAGGCGGATCACCCGCCGGTGGTGCTGGCGCAGGACAAGTCCGCCGCCGACTGCCAGATCGGCGAGAAAATGTGGCGCAACCGCAACTGGATGCCCGACAGCCGGTAGGGCAATCCCAAACCGGGTTGTCGGCTGCTTTCCGCGCGAACACGTTCCTGTTGATTGACAAGCCCATCGGCCTCTGTGAACAATTTCCCCCAGAAAAACAAAGGGGAACTGATATGAACAGGATAACCGTATTTGCCGCGACATTGACGCTTGCCGCGGGCTTATCCGCTCCGGTGATGGCCGCCACGTCACTCACCATCGGCATTAGCGGCTGGACCGGCTTCGCGCCGCTGACACTCGCCAAGCAGGCAGGGCTGTTCGAGAAACATGGACTCGACGTGACCTTGAAGAAGGTGCCGCAGGCCAGCCGGCCGCTTGCCATCGCCAGCGGCGACCTGCAATGCGCCGCCACCACGGTCGAGACCTGGCTGGTCTGGAACGCCAGCGGGGTGACCACCAAGCAGATTTTCCAGCTCGACAAATCCTATGGTGCCGACGGCATCGTGGTGCGCAACGACATCAAGACCGTCGCCGATCTCAAGGGCAAGAACGTAGCGTCCTCCGCGCCGGGAACGTCGCCCTATTTCATGCTGGCCTGGGTGCTGAACAAGAACGGCATGTCGACCAAGGACGTGACGGTCGTCAATCTCGAGCCTGACGCGGCGGCACAAGCCTTCCTCGCCGGCCAGAATGACGCGGCTGTTACCTATGAGCCTTTCATCTCGGCCGTGCGCGACAAGGCCGACCAGGGCCATATCCTGGCGACCACGCTCGACTATCCGATGGTTCTCGATACGGTCGGCTGCACGCCCGAATTCCTCAAGGCCAATCCCGACGCCGCCAAGGCGCTTGCCGACAGCTATTTCGATGCGCTCGACCTGATCAAGAAAGATCCGCAGAAATCCTACGAGATCATGGGCGCCGACGTGAAACAGTCGGCCAAGGAATTCGAGGATTCGGCGAAGTACCTGAAATGGGCCGACAAGGCCGACAACAAGCAGTTCTTCACCAAGGAATTCCAGGACTTTTCCAAGACCGCCGGCGACCTGCTGCTGCAGATGGGGCTGATCAAGGAGGCGCCCGACGTCGCCACGCTGGCCGACACCAGCGCCGTGGCGAATTGACGGCTCAACCCCTGGATACCGTGCGGTGGCGCAGAGCGCCGCCGCCTTCCTGCTGACAAAGGACGAAGATGCGCCCCTTGCATCCTGTCTCGCCGGGCCTGCGAACAGTGCTCGGCATTTCCTTCTTCGTGCTGTTCGTGGTTTTCTGGGCCTGGATCACGCTTGGTGGCAACGTCAACCGCATCTTCCTCGCCGATCCGCTGTCGATGCTGCGGGATGGCTGGCGGCTGCTGGTCGAGGATCGTTTCTGGCTCGACATACTGATCACCATCTGGCGGGTCTTCGGCGGCTTTGTGCTGGCCTCGGTCGTCGCCGTGCCGCTCGGCATCGCCATGGGCGCCTGGAAGCCGGTGGAAGCCTTTCTGGAGCCGTTCGTCTCCTTCGCCCGCTATCTGCCGGCTTCGGCCTTCATTCCGCTGCTCATCCTGTGGGCGGGCATTGGCGAACTGGAAAAACTGCTCGTCATCTTCGTCGGCTCGGTGTTCCAGATCATCCTGATCATTGCTGTCAAGGTCGGATCAACGCGGCGTGACCTGGTCGAGGCGGCCTATACGCTGGGCTCGACCAACAACAGTATTGTCAAGCGGGTGATCATGCCGGCCAATGCGCCCGAAATCGCCGAGACGCTGCGGCTGGTGCTCGGCTGGGCCTGGACCTACGTCATCGTTGCCGAACTGATCGGCTCGTCGTCGGGCATCGGCTATATGATCATCAACAGCCAGTCGCGGCTGGCGACGGGGCAGATCATCTTCGGCATCATCGTCATCGGGCTGATCGGGCTGTTGTCCGACTTCGCTTTCAAGGCGTTCAACCGCTGGCTCTTTCCGTGGAGCCTGGCGTGAGCAAGCTTCTCATCGAGGGTGTGTCGCGCACCTTTGCCGGCGTGCGAGGCGCAGAACCCGTCAGGGCGCTGATGCCGGTCGACCTGGCGGTCGCGGCCAATGACTTCATCACCATTCTGGGGCCGTCGGGTTGCGGAAAGTCGACGCTGTTGCGGATCGTCGCCGGTCTGGAGGCGCCAAGCGAAGGCCGCGTTCTGCTTGACGGCAAGGCGGTGACGAGACCGGGACCGGACCGCGGCATGGTCTTCCAGTCCTACACGCTGTTTCCCTGGCTCACGGTCGCCGAAAATATCGCCTTTGGCTTGCGCGAACGCGGCATGGCCGAAGAGGAGCGGGACGGGATCGTCGCCTCCTATGTTGATCTCGTCGGCCTGAAAGGGTTCGAGAACCATTGGCCGAAGCAGCTTTCCGGCGGCATGCAGCAGCGCACGGCGATCGCCCGGGCGCTGGCCAACGATCCGGAAATCCTGTTGCTGGACGAGCCGTTCGGGGCTCTGGACAACCAGACGCGCGGGCTGATGCAGGAATTGCTGCTCGGCATATGGGAACGGCGCAAGAAGACGGTGCTGTTCGTCACCCACGACATCGAGGAGGCGATCTTCATGGCTTCGCGCGTGATCGTGATGACGGCGCGGCCCGGCCGCATCA
>NZ_RZSJ01000398.1:0-5857 GCF_003998025.1 Mesorhizobium sp. M8A.F.Ca.ET.021.01.1.1 | reverse complement strand
CGGTGATGGCGCCCGACTTGAAGGCGATGTCGAGGCCGGCGGCAAGGCTGTTGGAAGCCGCTTGCGCGGTGCGCACATTGGCACGCACCGAAACATGCATGCCGATGAAGCCGGCGGCGCCCGACAGAACGGCACCGATCAGGAAGCCTATTGCGGCGGTGATCGACAGCAGCCACCAGGCGAGCACGAGCACGACCACGCCGACGATGGCGATGGTGGTGTACTGGCGCGCCAGGTAGGCCTGCGCGCCTTCGCGAATGGCGGCGGAGATTTCCTGCATGCGCGCGTTGCCCTGATCGGCCGCAAGGACCGAACGTGTCGCCCATATGGCGTAAAGGACAGACAACAAGCCGCAGGCGATGACGGCGGAAATTATGGTCATTGCCGGGTTTTCCTCGATTGTTGGCCCAAAAGAACCCCTCCCTGGGCCGTTGAGACAAAGACGGAATCCCGTGCATGGAATCCCCCTCTTCGCATCGGTGTATGCGAAACAGGGCTGCGAACGTCAAGATATTGTTCGATTTTTGCCCGGCTTTCGCCCAAAAGGTCCAGGCGGGCGAGTGTGGGTGGCGATCGCCCGGCGGTTAGATCGATTGAAATCGATCCCGACCATCGGGCATGGTCAGTCCGCTTCCCTGCCCATGCGCCGCGCCGCGTAGCGCTCGACCGCGGACAGTCCATCATAGATCAGCACGGCAAGCGCCGCGACGATCAGACCGCCCTGCAGGATGAAGGCCAGATTGTTCGACAGCAAGCCGGCGATGATCACTTCGCCGAGCGTCCTGGCGGCCACCGTAGAGCCGATGGTGGCGGTGGCGAGGCTGATCACCACCGACAGCCTGATGCCGCCAAGGATGATCGGCGCGCTGAGCGGCAGTTCGACCTTGGTGAGCCTTTGCCAGCCAGTCATGCCGGCGCCACGCGCCGCCTCGACGACATTGGCCGGCAGCGTCGTCAGCCCGGTCAGCGCGTTCTCGAAGATCGGCAGCAGGCCATAGAGAAACAGCGCGATCAACGTCGGCTTCTCGCCGAAGCCGACGGCCGGCACGGCGAGCGCCAGCACCGCCACCGGCGGAAAGGTCTGGCCGATATTGACCAGGCTGCGCGACAGCGGCAGGAATTCAGCGCCGGCAGGCCGGGTCACCAGGATGGCAAGCGCCACAGCGACGATGGTGGCCGCGACGGTCGCGATCAGCACGGTGCGCAGATGCAGCAGCGTAAGCGTCAGCAGGCTGCCTTGATTGTAGATCGCGGGAGCGTTGTTTTCGGTCAGCGGCTTCAGCAACGGCTCGAACCAACCCGGGCTGGTGATGAAGGCAACGAGCAACACCACCAGTGCAAGCCTGAGCAGCAGAGGCAGCCAGGCTTTCATGCCGGCCTCGCCGCCCGCTTGATCAGGCCATCCACGGTGACGCGACCGAGCGGCTTGCCGTCGGCGCCCTTCACCGGCAGCGCCGGTCTGCCGGACCAGAGAAGTTCCGCGAGCGCGTCACGCTGGCTGGCGTCGCCGGGGATCGCCTCGCCTTCGGCCCCGCCCTGCTCCACGGCGTCGCGCACTCGCCCGAGCGACAGCAGCCTGAATGGCCTTTCGCTGGCGCCAACCAGCGTCTCGACAAAGGCGTTGGCCGGCCTCGCCAGGATCTCCGCCGGCCTTGCATATTGCACGAGCTTGCCGGCATCCATCACCGCGATCCTGTCGCCCATATGCACGGCCTCCTCCATGTCATGGGTGACGAGGATGATGGTGGTGCCGAAGCGCTTCTGGATCGCCAGCAGATCCTCTTGCGCCTTGGTGCGGATGATCGGGTCGAGCGCGCCGAACGGCTCGTCCATCAAAAGCACGTTGGGCTCGGCGGCGAGTGCGCGGGCAACGCCAACGCGCTGCTGCTGACCGCCGGACAGTTCGTGCGGATAGCGCGGCCCGAACTCCTGGGGGTCGAGCTGGTAGAGCGTCATCAGTTCATCCACGCGGGCCTTGATGCGCGCCTTGTCCCAGCCAAGCAGCACCGGCACGGTGGCGATATTCTGCGCCACGGTGCGATGCGGAAACAGGCCGTGGCCCTGGATGGCGTAGCCGATGCTGCGGCGCAGTTCGTAACCGGGCACCGATCGATTGTCGGCGCCGTCGAGCTTGATGACGCCTGACGTCGGTTCGACCAGCCGGTTGATCATACGCAGCAGCGTCGTCTTGCCGGAACCCGAGGTGCCGACAATGACGGCGATGGTGCGCGGCTCGATGACCATTGAAACGTTGTCGACGACCGTCGTCGCGTCATAGCGCTTGGTGATGCCTTCGATCTCGATCATGCCGTTTCTACCCTGCGCTTGGTGGCGGTCATTTCGATCACCGCGTCGAGGATGATGGCGGCGGCAAAGGCGAGCGCGACGGTCGGCACTGCGCCGAGCAGCACCAGGTCCATCGCCGTCTGGCCAACGCCCTGGAACACGAACACGCCAAAACCACCGCCGCCGATCAGCGCGGCGATGGTGGCAAGGCCGATATTCTGCACCAGGACAATGCGGATGCCGGTCAGGATCACCGGAAAGGCCAGCGGAAACTCGACACCGAACAGGCGCTGGCGATCGGTCATGCCCATGCCCCGCGCCGCGTCATTGGCGGCACGCGGCACGCCGGCAAGGCCGACCACGGTGTTGGCCACCACCGGCAGCAGCGAATAGAGAAACAGCGCGACGAAGGCGGGGGCCGTGCCGATGCCCCTGATGCCGAGCGCGGCGGCGCCCGGCACATGGGTTGCGACCCAGCCGAGCGGCGCGATCAGCAGGCCGAACAGCGCGATCGAAGGAATGGTCTGTATGATGTTCAAGACGTTGAGGGCGCCGGCCCGCAGGCTTTCGACGCGGTGGCACAGGATGCCGAGCGGCAGGCCGACGATCACGGCGACAAGCAGAGAGCCGAGCGCCAGGGTCACATGTTTGGAGCCTTCGGCCCAAAAGCTGCCGGCGCGGTTGGAATACTCCTTGAGGATCGAGAGGCTGTCCCAGCGTCCCGAAATCAGCAGCAAGCCGATGGCTAGCGCCGCAACGACAAGCACGCCGACGCGCGCCCAAGGCGACAGGTTGAGCCGGGTCAGCACGTCGGCGAGCAAAAGCGTGAAGGCGAAGATGAGAATCCAGAAGCCGGAGGCCGGCGAGACCCTGGCAAAGGTGTTGCCGGCCGGAGTGAGGTATGTTCCGGCGACGCCGATGAGCAGCGCCAGCGCGACAAGCGCCACGACGCTGGCTGCAAGGCGCAAGATCAGCGGCGTCCTGAGCAGGGCGACAAAACCGGCCAGGACGAGGATCGCCAAAAGCAGCGGACCGGTCGTTGCCGGCAGAGCCTCGAGGATCGAACGTGCCTGACCGGGAACGATGCGGTTGGCGCGGAAGGTGGCGAACGGTGCGAGAAACGCGGCGTAGGCAGCGAGCGCGGCGATGACGACGCCGAGCTTGTCGAAACGGGGGCTCATAAGGCGCCTCGCACTGACGTCACTTATCGACGCGTAGCTACTTCAAAAACCCGTTCTTTTTCAAAAAGTCCTCGGCGACGCCCTTGACCGGCTCGCCGCCCACCTGCACGCGTCCATTGAGCTCCTGCAGGGTGACGAGATCGAGCTTGGCGAAGACCGGCTTCAGCAGCGTCTCGATCTCCGGATGCTCCTTCAGCACGGATTCGCGGATGATCGGCGCCGGCTGGTAGACCGGCTGCACGCCCTTGTCGTCGGTCAACACGACGAGGCCCGATGGTCCGATGCCGCCATCGGTGCCGTAGACCATGGCGGCATTGGCGCCGCTGGTCTGGTTGGCGGCCGCCGCGATGGTCGCGGCCGTATCGCCACCCGAGAGGGTGATCAGCTGGTCAGGCTTCAGCGTGAAGCCATAGGTGGTCTGGAAGGCTGGAAGGGCCGCCGCCGAATTGACGAACTCGGCGGAGGCCGCCAGCACCACCTTGCCGCCGCCGGCGACATATTTGCCGAAGTCCGAGAGCGTGACGAGCTTGTTCTCGTCGGTCACTTCCTTGCGCAGGGCGATCGCCCAGGTGTTGTTGGCCGGCGCCGGCGACAGCCAGACGATCTTGTTGGCGTCGTAGTCGAGCTTCTTGGCCGTCTCATAGGCCTTGGCGGCATCCTTCCACGCGGGATCATCGGCCTTCTCGAAGAAGAAGGCGGCATTGCCGGTGTATTCGGGATAGATGTCGATCTCGCCGGCGGTGATCGCCTTGCGCACCACCGGCGTGCCGCCCAGCTGGATGCGATCCGTGGTCTTGATGTTGTTGGCGTTGAAAACGAGCTGGATAATGTTGCCAAGCACGCCACCCTCGGTGTCGATCTTCGAGGAGACGACGACCTGAGCGCTCGCGGAAGCCGCCGTGATGGCGAGCGCGATGGCCGCGCTGGCCAGAACCTTGACTGAGAACATGGTGAAAATCCCTTGCTGTGAACCGGAATGCGGTGGCCGCATATGAGCATGGCTTCAACGGCCAGTCGGGGCACACGGTTTCATAAGAAGGGGGATCGGCGCAATATTTTTGTTCCGGACGCGCCGATGTCGGCCCGGCGGCGACAGCGGGCTGGCGGTCGGCCGCCATCCGGTGGATAATGCCGCGGGGGTGCGGGGGCAAACACGGAGAGCGTGTCATGGCCATACACAAGGTCGGTTATCTCATCGGCAGCCTTGCCCGGGAATCCATCAACCGCAAGCTCGCGAAGGCTCTCGTTCAACTTGCCCCTCCCGAGCTCGAAATGACGGAAATCGGCTTCAAGGATCTGCCGCTCTACAGTTACGACTACGACGCCAATTTCCCACCCGCCGCCCAGGCTTTCAAAAAGGCGATCGCCTCGGTCCAGGCCGTGCTGTTCGTCACCCCGGAGTACAACCGCTCGATCCCTGGCGGACTGAAGAACGCAATCGACTGGGCCAGTCGCCCCTACGGCAAGAATTCATTCGCGCGCAAACCGTCCGCCGTCATCGGAACATCGCCGGGTGCCATCGCGACCGCTGTCGCGCAACAAAGCCTGCGCAGCGTTTTGAGTTTCTGCAACTCGCCGCAGATGAATGCGCCCGAAGCCTATATCCAGTTCACGCCTGGGCTGATCACGGATGAGGGCGAGGTGACGGTTGAATCCACCGAGGACTTCCTGCGCAACTATATGGCTGAGTTCCACATGTTCATTGCGCGGGTGCTTCAGGTTTTGCCGCCGGACGCATAGCTGTCAGCCGGCCGTAAGCTCTTCATCTTCAGCGCGCCGAGTGCCACGAAGCAAAGCGCGGCGACCGGAAAGATCATCCAGTTGAGCATCGTCCAGCCCCAGGCGTTGTAGACCATACCCGACATCAGCGACGCGCAGGCGACTGAGCCGAACAGGACAAAGTCGTGGAAGCCCTGCACCTTGCCCTTTTCGGAAGGGTGGTAGCTGGCCGCCACCATGGCGGTGGCGCCGATGAAGGCGAAATTCCAGCCGAGGCCGAGCAGGATCAGCGCTGTCCAGAATTGCCACAGCGCCAGGCCCGACAAGGCAACGACGGCACAGCCGATCAGCAACAGCAGGCCGATGGCGACAATGCGCTCGGCGCCGAAGCGATGGATCAGCGAGCCGGTGAAGAAGCTGGGCCCGAACATCGCCATGACGTGCCAGGAGATGCCCAGCGTCGCATCGTCCTCGGACAGGCCACAGCCAACCATGGCGAGCGGCGCGCCGGTCATGACGAAACTCATCAGCGCGTAGCTGCCGACCGCGCAGAAGAGCGCCGCGACGAAACGCGGCTTTGTGACGATTTCGGAAAGGGGTCTGGCATCGCCGTCGGCAACGTCCACCTTGCTCGCGGTCTTTGCCGGCAAGCGCAGGAACGACAGGATGAT
>NZ_RZSJ01000397.1:0-5861 GCF_003998025.1 Mesorhizobium sp. M8A.F.Ca.ET.021.01.1.1 | reverse complement strand
CCATAGAGCGGATGCGCACCTGGCGCCTGCGGATCGGCCAGCGCGAAGACCGCCTTGGCGGTGGCGGCGCCATAGTCATCGTCGATCTGGTAGTTGAGCTCGAAGGCGCCGTTGGCGGCGCGCTTGGGCTCGCCGACGAAGCGGATCTGCGGCGGCTTGTCAGGGATCACGGCGAAGGCCCAGCGGCCAAGCTGGTCGTCGCCCGATTTCAGCGTCAGCATGCCATCGCCAGTCAGCTTGCCGGTGAATTGGCGCACCTTGGACGGTGCCGGGCTTGCGGCCGGTTTGGCCGTGGCGGCGGCTTGCGGGCTGGCCGGGTCGATGGCGCGGGCGTTGCCGTCCTGGTCAGCATAGGCAAGCGTTTCCTCGCCCGAGCCTCCGGTGACGCGCAAGGAGACGTCGCTACCCTCGGGGACGTGGAAAGTTGGCGTCGCCTGGTTGGCGTCGGCGGTCAGGAAGATCGGCGGCTTGCCGGTATAGGCCGGCGGCGTCACCCAGGCGTCGATGCGCGGCGGCACGGCGTCGAGCGTGCCATGTGCGCTGAAACCGTCTGCTATCCTGCCGCCGGTCGGCCCGAAGGAGAAGGCAAAGGCGGTGACGAGCAGCAGCGCCGCCACGGCGCGAAGTCCCCAGGGGTCGCGCTCCGGCACGCGCGTGCGTGGCAGGTCGGCGCCGAGACTGTCGAGCTTTCCAGCCATGCGCTTCTGGTGCTCGCGCCAGAGCGCCTGCGAAAAGCTGCTTTCCTGGCCGCTGGGCCGGTCGCTCTGCACCTGTACGGGGCTGTGCAGCAGTTTGTTGGCGGCCTCGATGCGGCGATCGACCTCGGCGGCGCCAGGCATGCGGAAAAAGCGCAGCGGGTAGAGCGCGGCCAATCCTGCCAGGCCGAACAGGGCGACAAGGCCGATGCGCACCACATCGGGCAGCCTGGGGAAAATGCCGAACCAGGAGGCGCTGAGGAAGAGAGCGACGACAATGATGAGCGGGAGCAGCAGCGGCCAGCCACGCTCGACCGTCATCGCGATCCGCGTCGCCAGCCGGCTCAAGGCAAGGCGTCCGGCCAGGCCGCGGTCGTTGCTGAAGATGGGTCGTTGCGTCATCGGCCCTTCCCAGAGCCGGTTCCATCCCGAAGGCCCGGGAAGGGGCTCTATTTCCTTGAGCATGATCTGTTCCGAAAACCGGATTCGAGTTTTCGGGACCATGCCATCGGGCGGGGCAGGATAGCCCAAGCCTCACGACTCGAAGAATACCAGCAAACACGGCAAAGGCGAGGCGGTTTGAGAAAACGTGAAGCCGGCCGAATTGGTTGCGATCAGAAATTGGCGGGGTTTGCGTTGGCGCCACAGACCAGCACGGCCACCCGTTCGCCCGGCGTCGGCGCGTAGCGGCCGGACAGGATCGCGGCGAAGGCGGCGGCCCCACCTGGTTCCGAGATGATGCGCACGCGGTTCCAGAGCGCTTTCTGGGCGGCGATGATGTCGTCATCGCTGACCAGGATGGAGCGTTCCACGAAGGCTTCGGCGATCGGGAACATCATTTCGCCGACGCGCTTTGGCGCCAGCGAATCGGCGGCGATGCCTTCGGCCGGCGCGTCGACCGGACGGCCGGCCTCGAAGGCGCGGTGAAGCGTCGGCGCGCCCTCGGGCTCGACGGCGACGATGCGGATGCGGCCGGCATACCAGGCGGCGATACCGCCGATCAGGCCGCCGCCGCCGACGGCGACCAGCAGCGTGTCGATCTCAGGCAGATCGCTTTCGATCTCAAGCCCGAGTGTGCCCTGGCCGATCAACGTTTCCTCCTGGTTGAAGGCGTGGATCTGCAGGGCGCCGGTTTCCTCGGCGAAACGTTCGCTGGCGGCCAGCGCTTCGGCATAGCGGGCACCGCCGACGACGAGGTCGGCGCCATAGCCGCGAATGCGGTCCAGCTTGGCCTGCGGGCTCACTTCGGGAACGAAGATGGTCGCCTTGTGCCCAAGCCGCATGGCGGCGTAGGCGACAGCGGCGCCATGGTTGCCGCCCGACGCGGCAACGACGCCGGCGTCGGGAACCGGCCGCTCCAGAAGGTTGGTGAAGGCGCCGCGCGCCTTGAACGAGCCGGAATGCTGCAGGCATTCGAGCTTGAGGTCGACCGCCAGTGGCGGCCGGTCGAAGTCGGCCATGTCGATGCGCAGCACCGGCGTGTGCCTGACATAAGGGCGGATACGCGGTTCCATCGCGGCAATGCGTTCGCGTGTGACGGTGTTGCCCTGCGACATCAAAATCTCCTCGGGATTGACAGTAATTAGTAACTTGGCAAAATGGCTAAATGCAAGAGGTTGATGTCTTCAAGGCGATCGCCAACGAACGCAGGCTGCAGATTCTCGACTGGCTCAAGGATCCGCGTGCGCATTTCCGGGCACAGGCGGATGGCGATCTGGTCGAGGACGGCGTCTGCGCGCTGCTGATCGCCGAGAAGCTCGGCATCACGCAGGCGACGCTTTCCGAGCATATGCGAGTGCTTACCCAGGCCGGCCTGCTCAGAACCAAGCGCATCAAGCAATGGACCTTCTACCGCCGCGACGAGGACAGGATCGCCGACACAAGGGCGCTCATCCAGAACCGGCTATAGCGTCGCGGCCAGGACGGCTTCTATGCAAGCCAGTCCGGCACCGAATCCAGCCCTATCAGCGCGTCATAGGTCAGGCGCGGGCGCACGACGTGGAAACGGTCGCCGTCGACCAGCACCTCGGGCACCAGCAAGCGAGTGTTGTAGGTGCCGGCCTGGACCGCGCCATAGGCGCCGGCGGTGGAAACCGCGACGAGATCGCCCGCCTTCAGCCTCGGCAGGTCGCGGTCGAGGCCGAGATAGTCACCGGTCTCGCAGACCTGGCCGACCACATCGACCATCATGCGCGGCGTGTCGGCCGGCGGCTGCACGGCCGGCCTGATCTCGTGAAAAGCATCGTAGAGCGTCGGCCTGATCAGGTCATTCATGGCGGCGTCGACGACGAGGAAGTTCTTGGCGGCGCCTTCCTTCACGAAAATCACTTCCGAGACCAGGATGCCGGCATTGCCAACGATCAGCCGGCCCGGCTCGAACATCACCTTCATGCCCAACTTGGTGACATGCTTGCGGACGACCTGGGCATAGGCGTCGGGCAAGGGGGGAGGGTTGTTGTCGACGCGATAGGGAATGCCGAGGCCGCCGCCGAGATCGACATGCTCTATCGCATGTCCGTCGGCGCGCAGCGCGCCGACCAGGTCGACCAGCAAAGCGAAGGCGTCGTCGAAAGGCTGCAGTTCGGTGATCTGGCTGCCGATATGGGTATCGATGCCGGTGATCTTGATGCCGGGAAGCGTTGCCGCGCGGGCATAGACCTGGCGCGCCCGCTGCCACGGAATGCCGAACTTGTTCTCGGCCTTGCCGGTTGAGATCTTCTTGTGGGTCCTGGCGTCGACATCGGGATTGATGCGCAGCGACACCGGCGCCACCTTGCCGAGAGCCGAGGCGCGGGCCGACAGGAGTTCGAGCTCCGGCTCGGATTCGACGTTGAAGCAAAGGATGCCGGCTTCGAGCGCAAAGTCCATTTCACGCGCCGTCTTGCCGACACCGGAAAACAGGATCTTGCTGGCCGGGACGCCGGCGGCCAGTGCCCGGCGCAATTCGCCTTCCGAGACCACGTCGGCGCCGGCGCCGAGCTTGGCCAGGGTCCGCAGCACGGCCTGGTTGGAATTGGCCTTCATGGCGTAGCAGACCAGCGCGTCGAGCCCGGCAAAGGCCTTGACGAAGACACGGTAGTGCCTGGTCAGGGTCGCCGTCGAATAACAGTAGAACGGCGTGCCGACCTGTGCGGCGATATCAGGGATTGCCACGTCCTCGGCATGCAGCACGCCGTCGCGGTAGTCGAAATGGTTCACGAGAGTGGTTCCGGAAGTTGGCGGGTGCTAGATCAGCGGGTCGAGGATGAACTTCTTGTCCACGACCGGTTTTTCCGGTTCCGGCGGCACGGGCTGGTGGGCCTTCTCGGCATCCTTGCGCGCCTGGACAGCCGCCTCGTACGGCGTATCGAGGCCGGCCTTGCGGCCGCAGGCGGTCACGGAGGCAAGCGCCGCAAGCAGCGTCAGCGTTACCAAAATCCTGCTTCCGGTCATCGATCCATCCGTCCGAAACGTTTGCCAGCCGCCGCTTTTAGCCGAGTTCTCAACGTATTGCACCCCGGATATTGCCGATCGCAACATCGGGATATTTCTGGTCGCAACATCGGGATATTGCTGATCGCAATATCCGGGATCACGCCTTGGCGATACGCTTTTTCCAGGCGCGGATCTGCTTCCTCACTTCCGACGGCGCGGTGCCGCCGAAGCTGGTGCGGCTCTTGACCGAGTTCTGCACCGCCAGCACCGAGAATATATCGGAAGTGATGCCCGGGTTGATCGATTGCAGATCCTCCAGCGCAAGCTTCTCCAGGCTCACCTTCTTGTCTTCGGCCAGTGCCACTGCGCGTCCGGTGACATGATGGGCTTCGCGGAACGGCAGGCCCAAGGTGCGCACCAGCCAGTCGGCGAGGTCGGTGGCGGTGGCGTGGCCGGAGCCGGCTGCCTTCTTCATAGCGGCCGCATTGACCGTCATGTCTGAGACCATGCCGGTCATCGCCGCCAGCATCAGGTCGAGCGTCTCGGCGGCGTCGAAGACCGATTCCTTGTCTTCCTGCATGTCCTTGCCATAGGTCAAAGGCATGCCCTTCATCACCGTCAGCAGGCCGACCAGATGGCCGTTGACGCGGCCGGTCTTGCCGCGCACCAGTTCGGCGGCGTCGGGGTTCTTCTTCTGCGGCATGATCGAGGAGCCGGTGGAAAAGCTATCCGACAGCCTGATGAAGCCGAATTGCGGCGTCGACCAGATGATGATCTCTTCCGCCAGCCGCGACAGATGGGTGGCGCAGATCGCGGCCATGGCGAGGAACTCCAGCGCGAAATCGCGGTCGGAGACGCTGTCCAGCGAATTGCGCATCGGCTCGCGGAAACCGAGCGCCCTGGCGGTCTGGTGGCGGTCGATCGGGAAGCTGGTGCCGGCAAGGGCGGCGGCGCCGAGCGGGCTCTCGTCCATCCGTTCGATGGCGTCGCGCACGCGCGACAGGTCGCGCGAAAACATCTCGACATAGGCCATGCAATGGTGGCCGAAGGTCACCGGCTGTGCTGCCTGCATATGGGTAAAGCCCGGCATCACGGTCGCCGCATGTTCCCCGGCCCGTTCCAGCAGCGCCCCGATCAACCCCTTCAACGCCTCGGCGACGCGAAAACACTCGTCCTTGACCCAGAGCCTCAGATCGACCGCCACCTGGTCGTTGCGCGAGCGGGCGGTATGCAACCGGCCGGCCGCCGAGCCGATCAGGTCGGCGAGCCGGGCCTCGACATTCATGTGGATGTCTTCCAGCCTGGTCGAGAACTCGAACGTGCCAGCTTCGATCTCTTTTAGGATCGTGTTCAGGCCGTGAGCGATTTTTTCTTGATCGGCAGCCGAAATAATGCCCGTCTGCGCCAGCATCTCGCTATGGGCGATCGAACCGCGAATATCCTGCGCGTAGAGTTTGCGGTCGAACGAGATCGACGCGTTGATGGCTTCCATGATCGCGGCCGGACCCGAGGCAAATCGTCCGCCCCACATCTGGTTGCTGGTCTTCTTGTCGCTCATCGCTATAAAACCCGTGCTTCGGAGCAGTTTTGAGAAAATGGCAGACGGAAACAGATTTTTCCCGGCCCCGCGCCTGATCCTCGCCGCCCTGGTGGCGGGAGCGCTGGCCGGCGCGGTCGCGGTATATGTCAGCGAGAGCCGGTCTGGCAACAACGCACCGGCGCAGGTGGCCGCCGGCGACAGCAAGGACGACG
>NZ_RZSJ01000396.1:0-5891 GCF_003998025.1 Mesorhizobium sp. M8A.F.Ca.ET.021.01.1.1 | reverse complement strand
CGCCAGTTCCGCCAGCCTGCCCTGCCCCAGCTTCTGCATGCGGCCGGGCCAGGCGACACTGGTCATCGCCTTCTCGGCGGCGCGGTGGCTGATCTCGAAGCCGGCGGCCTTGACCGCGGCGATCGCGGCGGCGGCATTGGCGAACTGGTGGCGACCGGGCAGGCGCGGCGACGGCAGGTCCATCAAGCCATCATCGTCCTGGTAGACCATGCGGCCGTTTTCCTCGAAAGCGAGAAAATCCTGGCCATAGACGAGGGTCGGGCATTCCAGTCGCTCGGCGGTGTCGATCAGCACCTGCAGCGCCGTCTCGCTTTCCTGGGCGCCGATGACCACGGGACAGCCGCGTTTCATGATGCCGGCCTTTTCGGCGGCGATCAGCTCGACACGGTCGCCGAGATAGGCCTCGTGGTCCATCGACACCGGCATGATCACCGACACGGCCGGCCGCGCGATGACATTGGTGGCGTCGAAGCGGCCGCCAAGACCGACCTCGATGATGGCGGCATCGGCCGAATGTTCCGAAAACAGGATGAAGGTGACGGCGGTGAGGATTTCGAAGACCGTGATCTTCTGGCCTGCATTGGCCTTGGCGACACGGGCGATGGCCTCGGCGAAGATGTCGTCGTCGACCAGCCTGCCGCCGCCCTCGGCGGCCAGCCTGTAGCGCTCGTGCCAGCTGACCAGATGCGGCGAAGTGTGGACGTGGACGAGCCGACCGGAAGCTTCCAGCAGCGCCCGCGAGAAGGCGGCGCAGGAGCCCTTGCCGTTGGTGCCGGCAATGTGGATGACCGGCGGCAGCAAATCCTGCGGATTGTCCAGCCGCTCCAGCAGCCGCGTGATGCGATCGAGCGAAAGGTCGAAGCCTTTCGGGTGAAGCGCCATCAGGGCTTCGATTTCGCGGTCGGCGGCAAGCGTCGTCATGGCACAATCCCGGCGCATGGCCCGAGAGCCAGAATCGCTCCCGCAATGACCACGGCTATCAAAAGGCTACAGCGCGTCATGGGCGGCGCGCAATCGCTGTTCGCGGCGGCCAATGTCGCGCCAGGCCGGGGTCACCTCCGGCCATCGTAGCGTCAAGCCTGTGGCCGGGCTTCGGCGGCAAGCACGGCCGGCGGCAGGATTTCCGGTTCCAGCGGCTTTTGCTCTTCCGGCATCTTGAGCAGCATCTTGAGCAGACGCGCGATCGTCTGGCGCATCTCCAGCCGGGACACCACCATGTCGACCATGCCATGCTCCATCAGATATTCGGAGCGCTGGAAGCCGTCCGGCAATTTCTCGCGGATGGTCTGCTCGATGACACGCGGCCCGGCAAAACCGATCAGCGCGCCGGGCTCGGCAATGTGCACGTCGCCCAGCATGGCGTAGGAGGCGGTGACGCCACCGGTGGTCGGATTGGTCAGCACGACGATATAAGGGAGGCCGGCTTCCTTCAGCCGGTCGACGCCGACCGTGGTGCGCGGCAATTGCATGAGGGACAAAATACCTTCCTGCATGCGGGCGCCGCCGGAAGCGGCGAACAGGATCAGCGGCCGCTTGCGCTGCAAGGCGACCTCGAAGCCATGTACGATGGCATCACCCGCCGCCATGCCGAGCGAGCCGCCCATGAAGGCGAAATCCTGCACCGTCACCACCACCGGCAGGCCCTCGACGGTCCCAAGCGCATTGATGATGGCGTCTTCCAGACCGGTCTTGGCCTTGGCGTCCTTCAGCCGGTCGACATAGCGCTTCTCGTCGCGGAACTTCAGCGGATCCTGCATGACCTTGGGGTTGTCCAGGGTCTCGTACTTGCCGTCATCGAAGAAGAATTTCAGCCGCTCCTTGGCCGAGATCTTCATGTGATGGCCGGAGGACGGGATGACGAACTGGTTGGATTCCAGATCCTTGTGGAACACCATCTCGCCGGTCTCGGGATCCTTGATCCAGAGATTCTCGGGCATGTCGGTACGCCGGCCGAGCATCGAGTTGATCTTCGGGCGAACGTAATTGGTGATCCAGTTCATCGCTTCGGCTCCTGTCCTGACGAAGAGTTGGGTAAAGACGTAGGAAAACTATTCGGCAGCAGCAAGGCGGGCCGAGCGCACGCCTTGCGCCAGGCCGCTGACCAGCGTGGCGACGG
Organism: Mesorhizobium sp. M8A.F.Ca.ET.021.01.1.1; assembly: GCF_003998025.1. Taxonomy (NCBI): domain Bacteria; kingdom Pseudomonadati; phylum Pseudomonadota; class Alphaproteobacteria; order Hyphomicrobiales; family Phyllobacteriaceae; genus Mesorhizobium; species Mesorhizobium sp. M8A.F.Ca.ET.021.01.1.1. Next base: position 3,775 of record NZ_RZSJ01000396.1, on the reverse strand, counting down.
CCTCGGCCGGATCGGCGGTCTTTTCGCCCTTCGGCCCCAGCACATTGGCGACCGCGTTGACGATCGCCGTGCCGACGACCACGCCGTCGGCGTTGGCGCCGATGACGCGCGCCTGTTCGGCGGTCTTGACGCCGAAGCCAACGCAGACAGGCAGGTCGGTGTGACCCTTGATGCGCTTGACCGCCGACGCCACCTTGCCGGTGTCGGCGAGTGCCGCACCGGTGATGCCGGTCATCGAGACGTAGTAGACGAAGCCGGAAGTGTTCTGCAGCACCTTGGGCAGGCGCTTGTCGTCGGTGGTCGGCGTCGCCAGCCGGATGAAGTTGATGCCGGCCTTCAGCGCCGGAATGCACAGCTCCTCATCCATCTCCGGCGGCAGGTCTACGACGATGAGCCCATCGATGCCGCTCGCCTTGGCGTCGACGAGGAAGCGGTCGACGCCGTAGATGTAGATCGGGTTGTAATAGCCCATCAGCACGATAGGCGTTTCGTCATCGCCAGCGCGAAAGTCGGACGCCAATTTCAGCGTCTTCACCAACGTCTGGCCGCCCTTCAGCGCGCGCAGGCCGGCGGCCTGAATCGCCGGGCCGTCGGCCATCGGGTCGGAGAACGGCATCCCCATCTCGATCACGTCGGCACCCGCCTTGGGCAGCGCCTTCATGATCGACAGCGAGGTTTCATAGTCGGGGTCGCCACCCATGAAATAGGTGACGAGCGCCGGGCGGTCTTCGTTCCTGAGCTTCGCCATGCGGCGGTCGATGCGAGTGGTCATGTCTGGCCCTTTGGACGAATTTTGCTCATAATCAACTCCCAAATCGAAACTGTCCAAAGGGCCTAGATCTCCATGCCCAGCATCGAGGCCACCGTGTGCACGTCCTTGTCGCCACGGCCGGACAGGTTGACGATCACGATCTGGTCCTTGTCCATGGCGGGTACGATCTTGACCGCATGGGCGATGGCGTGCGCCGATTCCAGCGCCGGGATGATGCCTTCGACGCGCGTCGTCAGCTTGAAGGCTTCGAGCGCCTCGTCGTCGAGGATCGGCACGTATTCGACACGGCCGGAATCGCGCAGCCAGGAATGCTCCGGACCGACGCCGGGATAATCGAGGCCGGCCGAGATCGAATGGCCGTCCATGATCTGGCCGTCGGCGTTCTGCAGGAGATAGGTGCGGTTGCCGTGCAGCACGCCTGGAGAGCCGGCGTTCATCGAGGCACAATGCTCGATGCCGTCGAGGCCGCGCCCGCCGGCCTCGATGCCGATGATGCGGACTTGCCTGTCATCGAGGAAGGGATGGAACATGCCGATGGCATTGGAACCACCGCCGACTGCGGCGATGATGGTGTCGGGCAGCCGTCCCTCCTGTTCGAGGATCTGCGCGCGTGCCTCGGTGCCGATCACCGACTGAAAATCGCGCACCAGCTCTGGATAGGGATGCGGGCCGGCAGCGGTGCCGATCAGATAATAGGTATCCTCGACATTGGTCACCCAGTCACGCAGGGCTTCGTTCATGGCGTCCTTCAGCGTGCCGTGACCCGCGGTCACCGGCCGCACTTCGGCGCCGAGCAGCTTCATGCGGAAAACGTTGGGGCTCTGCCGGGCAACGTCGGTCGCGCCCATATAGACGACGCAGGGAAAGCCGAAGCGGGCGGCGACGGTGGCGGACGCCACGCCATGCTGGCCGGCGCCGGTCTCGGCGATGATGCGCTTCTTGCCCATGCGCTTGGCCAGCAGGATCTGGCCGAGGCAATTGTTGATCTTGTGCGAGCCAGTGTGGTTCAAATCCTCGCGCTTGAAATAGACTTTCGCGCCGCCAAGATGCTTCGTCAGGCCTTCGGCGAAGTAGAGCTTTGACGGCCGCCCGGCATAATGGGTGGACAGATCGGTCAGCTCGGCCCTGAAATCCGGATCGTTCTTGACCTCGTTCCAGTTTTTCTCCAGGTCGAGGATGAGGGGCATCAGCGTTTCGGCAACGAAACGACCGCCGAAAATGCCGAACATACCCTGTTCGTCAGGCCCGGTGCGGAAGGAATTGGGTGTCGCCGGCTTGTTCATCGCCGATCTCCTAGATCTGTACTTTGAGCATGTCCTTGTCGGAAACCGGTTCCCACTTTTCCGGGACATGCTCAGGGTTCGAAATTTGTTCAGGCGGCGCGGTCGTCGCGCGCGGCCCTGACGGCCCGGAAAAACTGTTCGATCAGCGCCGGATCCTTGACGCCCGGCGCACTCTCCACGCCCGAGGAAATGTCTATTGCGGGCGGGTTTGCAAGCCGAAGGGCATCGCCGATGTTGGCGGCGTTGAGCCCACCGGAAAGCATGTAATCGATCCCGGCGTCAAGGCCGGCAAGGATACGCCAGTCGAAGGCGACGCCATTGCCGCCCGGCAGTTCCGAGCCCTTCGGCGGCTTGGCGTCGAACAGGAAGCGGTCCGCGATGCCGACGAACGGCTTTATCCGTTCGAGATCGGCAGCCTCGCTGAGCGGCAACGCCTTCATCACCGGCAGGCCATGGCGGGCTTTCAGTTCGGCCACTCGCTCGGGGGTTTCGGAGCCGTGCAATTGCAGCATGTCGGGCCGCATCTTTTCCACGATTTCATTGAGGAAGGCGTCATTGGCGTCGACGGTGACGGCAACCGCCAGGGCCTTGCCGCGCGCCGCTTCGCGCAGACGGCCGGCTTCGGCCGGTTCGACATAGCGGGGGCTTTTGGCGAAGAAAATGAACCCGACATGGCTGGCGCCGCCGGCAAGGGCCGCAGCCACTGCCTGGTCGGTCTTCAAGCCGCAGATCTTGATATCGAGCGCCATGGCGCGGGAATTGACATGAAAAGCGCCAAGAGTCGAGAAAAAGCATGCTGTTTGCCGGCGAGGCCAAAGGCGCTACCTATGGATGGACAGCATGCAAGGCGGGAGCACAGCCATGGCCGACCAGACCGTTGCCGAACTGAAGCAGAAGATCGCGCAGGCGCGCGAGGTGATCGCGCATCTCATGGACAGGGCCGCCTTCAACGGCGCCGAAGCGCATCGGGCGCTGGATTATTTTGGCGGCGATGCCTTCGACCGCAACTTTCTGCCCTGGCCGCATCATGGAGATGAAGGGTTGCGGCCGGATGAGCTCAATGCGGCGAATGACGATTGAGTGCGTGGCCGGTAGCTGAAACGCCGCCGTCCGCTATCCCTATTCGAAAACGATCGCCTGCAGGGCGCCGCCGTTGCGCTTCAGCCAATCCTTGCAGCGGTCCGTGTCGGGGCAGAGCTTTTCGCACAATTTCCAGAATTTCGGACCGTGGTTCATCTCCTTGAGATGCGCCACTTCATGCGCGACGAGGTAGTTTATGACAGGCTGCGGCGCCATCATGATGCGCCAGGAGAAGGACAGATTGCCTTCCGAGGTGCAGGAGCCCCAGCGGCTGGAGGTGTCCTTGTAGCGGATCGCCTTGGCGCGCTTGCCGAGCGCTTCCGTATGCCTGACCACCAGCTTCTCGATATCCTTCTTGGCCTCGCGCTTCAAAAAATCGGCGATGCGGCGCGGCAGATGGATGCGCTCGCCATGCACGATCAGCAGCGGGCCGCGCTCGTCGCGCGATATGGTGACGGTGCCGCGCTTTGACGGTTCGTGGACAACGCGGTGCGGCACGCCGCGCACCGGGATCTTGATACCTGGTCTTACTTGAGGACGAGCCGGCACCTTGGCCAGGCGCTGCTCCAGCCAGTCCTGGTGGCGGTCGAGGAACCTGTCCACCTCGCCGCGGCGCAGGCCCGGCGGCACGGTGATGCGC
>NZ_RZSJ01000395.1:0-5898 GCF_003998025.1 Mesorhizobium sp. M8A.F.Ca.ET.021.01.1.1 | reverse complement strand
GGTGCGGCCGTCGGCCTCGCCGAACCCGATCCCGCCGCTGACCGTGCTGCGCAAGGGGCCGAGCGGCGTGGGCACGACTTCCGTGCCGAAAGCGACACCGATCTTGCTGGCAAGATCATAGGCCCGCTCTTCCGTCACCCGCGACATGACGATCGCGAACTCCTCGCCGCCCAGGCGAAAGGCGTCGACCCCGGTCCTGGCATATTTCCGGATGACGGCACCGAAACGGCACAGGACCTGATCCCCGACCGGGTGTCCATAGATGTCGTTCGTCCGTTTGAAGTGATCGAGATCGAACATGACGATCGCCATGAACGGGCCGAAGGTGCGCTCGCCATAAAGCGACGTCAGGCCCCGGCGGTTCATCAGCCCGGTCAACGGATCGGTCATGGTCTCGGCCTTCAGCTCGATCTGCGCCTGCAAATGGTGGAGCGAAAGCGTCAAAGCGCCGAGGCCGGTCATACAGGCCACCGCCACGACAGAGTTGAGGCGTTCAGCCCAATTGTCGGGCGCGACACCGAGCGTCCACTGCCCTTTGGCCATCAGAACCACGCCGCAAAGGGCAAACGACAACGCACAGGTGCCGCTCAGGAACGAAACCACCAGCAGGATGCGGCGATCGTGACTGCCATTGATCCAGAACATGGCCCCGATCGTCGAGAGCAGCACGGTAACCGTCGCGTAGGTGATCACGAAACCGATACCGTCAAGGCCCATGAAGGTCACGGCCGCACAGACGGCCATGGCGGCAAATGTCGGAGCAATCACACGCCTGTGGTCCGGCACACCGAGATATTGCATGGCCGAAATGCAGATGATCAGAAAACCCAGGCTGAGCAGCGCCAGCGCGATCTGGCAAAGCAGCGGATCGGGCTCCCTGGTATAGCGCCAAAACAGGATTACATGCGCGACGAGCACGAGAATGCCGCATGCCACCGTCAGCACGAATCCGGCCCGCGGCGCGGTGGCCCAGATCGCGAACATGGTGACACTGAGACAGATGCCCGACAGCGCGGCTGCGAGCAGGAGCGAACTGAAATCCAGCATATCGGGCGGGGGCCTCTCGAGCGTCGGCGGTTGCGCCGCATTCTAGGTCAGCGGCAGCCCTCGGACATGGTTTTCAGGCAATCTCTCGACCCAACCTGCGGATAGGGTTTACAAAGCGTCGATGCCACCTGTGCCGAAACCGCACCCCTGGCCGGCGCGAGGATCAACCGGCATCAGCCCTTGTTGAGCAAGGCGAGGTTGGCGTCGACAACGGTGGGATCGGCCATGCCGGCCTTCGCCTCCAGCAGCAGTGCCCTGGCCTTCGTCTTGTTGCCGCGCAACAATTGCGAATAGCCCATATTGTTGACGATCCGCGGTTTGCGGCCGGCGACTTTCAAAAGCTGGCCATAAGCGCGGTCGGCGAAGTCGAAGCGGCCGAGTTCGTCATAGGAAGCCGCAAGCCCCATCCAGGCCTCCGCATTGTCGGCCTTCAATTCGACGGCCTTGCGGAAATGCTGTTCGGCAAGACCATAATTGGCGTCGCGAAACTGCGCCTTGCCTTCCGCCAGGTCGGATGTGTCGACATCCTTGGCAGTCGGCTGGATGGCGGTTGTCTTGGTCGTGTCGACGTTGGTGTTCGTCGTGCACCCGGTGATCATCAGGACGGTTGCCATCGTGGCCACCGCCGCAAATTTTATCTGACGCATGCCCTGCCCCGTCGCCCGATTTGCCGGGTCGTTCTTCAGGGAAAGACACTACAGCACAGCGATTAAGCTTCGGTGCCGAAATGCGGCTAACTTTTAGTGTCCCGAATACCGGCCATTAACCACGGGTCGCGACGCCTCGATACCGCAGGGTTCTTACGGCTCCATGGCCCTGAGCTCGCCCGGAACCGGATAACGGCTGCCGTCATAGCGCAGCCGGTAGGTTCGGTTCACAGGTTTGCCGGGATGAGACTGGCACTCGCCATCCGTGTCGGGGGACGGCTCGTCGGTATCCGTCCGTTCGACCGCGGTGATGTCACGATAGCCGTGATGTCTCGCCGCGCCCATCGTCAGGCTGACCCGACTGGAATGAAAGGATCCCGCGCAATTGGTATCGCCTTCGCCACCATTACCGGCAACGACAAGACCATCGAGCACCATGCGCAGTGCATCGCCGGCGACGGCATAGAGCCGCAGGTCGGTTTCGCTGAAGGGATCGGCCTGCGAATGATTGGCCATCTCGATACGCAGGCCAAAGGCGGTGACACCGGGCGCCAACCCATAGCGGCCGGTATCGAATTCGATCTTGCGGATAGCGATGGCATCGTCGGTTATCAGCCCGGGCTGGAGCAAGCGCTGGCGCACTTGCTTGCTGTTCCTGTCGACGACCAGAAGCTCGATATCGCCAACATGCCCGTCGTCCCTGGATTGGGCGCTGTCGGTCAGCGGCACCGCGACCAGCAGCAGATCGTCATGGGCGGGCCAGATCTTGCAGATCAGGCGGAATGGCGAATCGCTGTCCTGAGGCGCCAAGGCGATGCTGGTGTGGGGCTCGAGCGTGAATGAGGCACCATCGGCGCTCTTGAGAGCCTTCGGATAGGCCTGCTGCACCAACGCGGCGGCATCGCCGCAATCGCCAGCCGCGGCCTGGGCGGGTGACAAGCCCGCCGCGGCGAGGCCCAGCAACAGGGTGGGCAACAGTATTCGCATGGACTTCTCGCTGATTACGGACGTTACAGGTCCAGATTGCGTGCATGTCGCGCTGATCGGTCGCGACCGGCGCGCTTTAGTGACCCGTCATTTTGACGATGATGGGAATGACGGCGATCATCAGCACCACCGGCAGGATGCAGACCACGACCGGCACGGACATCTTTGCCGGCAAGGCGTGCGCCTTCTCCTCGGCCAGCGACATGCGCTTGTGGCGCATTTCATCTGAAAACACCCTGAGCGCGCCCGACAGGCTGGTGCCGAGTTCCTTCGACTGCTGCAGGAGCGTGGCGAAGGAGCGCACCTCGTCCAGGCTGAGGCGATCGGCGAGCGCCTTCAGCGCGTCGTCGAGGCTGCGTCCCGCCCGAAGCTCCAGCGACACGAGCTGCAAATTCTGGCTGAGCGACGGATAGGTCTTGGCGAGTTCTTTCGAAACGCGCTCGACGCCCGCTTCCATGCTCATGCCGGCATCGGAGCAGACGATCATCAGGTCCATGAAATCGGGGAAGCCGTTGCGGTATTCGCGCATCTTTTCCCGAACCTTCTGGGTCAGCACCAGACCCGGCAAGAAATAGCCGGCAGCGCCCGACAGGATGATGAAGGTCCACCGGCTGGTCATGGTAGCGTCCGGGCTGGCCATCCACCGGTTGAGCACGAAGACGGCGAACGTCGTGCCGATCATTGCCGTGAACCGGATGAGGAAGAACATGCCGACGGCGCGCGGCTCCATGTAACCGGCCTGGATGAGCTTCAAACGCAGGCGGGCGACATTTTCCGGGTCGCTCTTGGCGTAGAATTCCTGCGCCCTCTTCACCGCCTTCTCGCGCACGACGCCGCTATTCTTCTTCTGCACCGGTTCGGGCTTGGCCGCCACCGGACCGTGGTCGACCTTGAGCCGGCGCTTGACTTCATTGCGGTCACCCTTCGCCGCCACCATCGGCCAGGCGACCGCGGCGACTCCGACGAGCAGCAAGAGGACCGCAACCGGCATCAGCGAGGCCGGCGCGAGCGAGGCGAGGAATTCGATGACGCTCTGCATGTCAGAACCTGAAGTTCGACATCTTGAACATGATCAGATTGCCCAGCATCAGCCAGGTAACCGAGCCGCCGATCATGTACCACGTCTTCGGCACGCCCCAGACGTCGCTGTAATATCCCGGCATCATGGCCATGATGGCGGTGAACAGCAGCGCCGGCACGGCAGTCAAAATGTAGGCCGACAAGCGGCCTTCCGTCGAAATCGCGCGCACCTTGCGGCGCAGCTTGCCGCGTTCGCGGATCGTCGTCGACAACCCATCGAGGATTTCGCGCAGATTGCCGCCCGAACTGGTCTGGATCGACACGGCGGTGACGAACAACGGCAGGTCCTCGTGGCCGACCCGGTCGAAAAGCGAGTTCAGCGCCGAGACCAGGTCGGAACCATAGGTGACTTCGTCGGCAATAACGCCGAATTCCGTACCGATCGGATCGGGCATCTCGCGCGACACCATGGCAATCGCCACCGGAACCGGATGACCTGCCTTGAGGCCCCGCGTGATCAGTTCCAGCGCCTCCGGCAACTGCATGCCGAAACGTTTCAGCCGGCGCTTGCGCATGGAGCGCATCGCCATGACCGGCAGCAGCGGCACCAGCACGACGAACAGAATGAGCCCCATCAACAGCGGCAAGCCGCGCGAGATGGCGAACAGAGTCATGGCCATCGCCACGCCGCAGGTGATCATCAGGAATTTCGAGAGTGGCATCACCATGCCCGACTGCGTGCGCAAGGCACGGAACCGGTCCGGCGAGAACAGCGACGTTCCCGCGTCGAGACCGCGCTCCTTGCGCAGTTGGATCAGCACCTGCTCCTGGCTGATCTTGTTTTCCTGAAGTTTCATGCGCCGGTTGATGGCGGTGCGCTTGTCGCTGCGGCCGGCATAGAGCAGGTAGACCGCCTCGGCGACCATGATGCCGGTCAGTGCGGCCCCGGCATAGACGACATAGATCGCGCTGAACCCGTCGAACACCCCGGCTACTCCTGCGGCCGGCCGGGTTCGAAATAGCGTCCCGGAAAGTCGATGCCCATGGCTCGCAGGTCCTCGAGGAAGCGCGGCCGGATCCCGGTTGCCTCGAAATAGCCGAGAATGCTGCCGTCGGCATCCATGCCGGTGCGCACGAAGCGGAAGATTTCCTGCATCTGGATGACATCACCCTCCATGCCGGTCACCTCGGCGACGCTCGTCACCTTGCGCTTGCCGTCGGAAAGCCGGGTCAATTGGACGATGATGTCGATGGCGCTGGCGATCTGGCTGCGGATCGACTGCACCGTCATCGGCATGCCGGTCATGCCCAGCATCTGCTCGAGGCGTGAAATGGCATCGCGAGGCGTGTTGGCATGGATGGTCGCCATCGACCCTTCATGGCCGGTGTTCATCGCCTGAAGCATGTCGAATGCCTCCTCGCCGCGGCACTCGCCGAGGATGACGCGGTCGGGACGCATGCGCAACGCGTTCTTGACCAGGTCGCGCTGTTTGAGCTCGCCATGGCCTTCGATATTGGCCGGGCGCGTTTCCATGCGCGCGACGTGCGGCTGCTGCAATTGAAGCTCCGCCGCGTCCTCGATGGTGATCAGCCGCTCGTCTTCCGGAATGAAGGCCGACAGCGCGTTGAGCATCGTCGTCTTGCCTGTGCCGGTGCCACCCGAAATGATCGTCGTCTTGCGGGCATGCACGGCCGCGGCCAGCACTTCGGCCATGTTCTGCGTGATGGCGCCGAATTCGACCAGCCTGTGCAGGCCAAGCTTGTTCTTGGAGAACTTGCGGATCGACACCAGCGGACCGTCGACGGCCACCGGGCGGATGGCTGCGTTGAAGCGCGAGCCGTCCAGCATGCGTGCGTCGACCATCGGCTGCGATTCGTCGACGCGGCGGCCGACGGCGGCCACGATCTTGTTGACGATTCTGAGCAGATGCGCCTCGTCCTTGAACGGGATGTGGACCTGCTGCAGCTTGCCTTTCTTTTCGACGAAACAGTTCTGGTGGCCGTTGATCAGGATATCGTTGATGTCGGGGTCCTTGAGCAACGGCTCGAGCGGGCCGAGGCCGACCATCTCGTCGACGATATCGTCGACCAGCGCGTCGAGTTCGGCGGTATTGATCGCCATCCGCTCCTGGCGGGTTTTTTCCGATACGAAATCATGCACTTGCCGGCGCATCTCGTCCTTGGGCAAGCGCTCCAG
>NZ_RZSJ01000394.1:0-5900 GCF_003998025.1 Mesorhizobium sp. M8A.F.Ca.ET.021.01.1.1 | reverse complement strand
CCGATGAAGGCCGCGAAGACGACGCTGGTCTCGCGGATCGCGGTGATCGGACCGGCAGGACCGAGTGCGAAGGCCGCCACCACGACGCCATAGGCCAAAAGCGCGAACAGGCCGCCGCCCAGCGCCTTCCACGTTTCCGGTGCCCGAGCATCGACGGCGAGCCTGCCGCGAAAAGCTACGAAGGTCGACGGCAGCAACAGGCCATAGGCCAGCAGGACCCAGGCGGTGTAGGCGCCGACATTGCCCGCCGCACGAACGCCAATCGCGTCGACCATCGCATAGGCGGCGATGATCGCCCCCGTTGCCAGGCGCGAAAAAGGATCGGAAAAGGAAGAAACGCGTTCAGCGCAAGACGCGGCAACGGCCGTTATAGACCATCCATCGATCGAAGCCCGAGACGCAGAACTCGACATTGTCGCCGATCGAGGCAAAGCCCTGGCCTTCCTCGATCAGATAGAAGATCGACCGATCCCGGCCATCCGACAGGCTGACGGTTGCCCGGCAATAGTGACGGCCGATCGGCCATTCCTCGCTCGCTTGCTCGTAGCGGTGCTGGCGAATGTCGCGAAAATCGGTGATAGCGACGTCGGGCAGATGCGGCACGTGATGCACCTGATAAGAGAACCGATCCGTGATCTTGCTCAGCACCCATGATTCGCCGCAGACGCTGCCATCGTCTTCAGTATAGACGGCGAGGTCAGCCGCCTTGACCGCCTGGGTGATCCCGAGAGGCGCGGTAAGCGGCGTGCAGAGCGAAATCAGGGCAGCAAGTGCGGATTTGGCGAAGCGAGTCATGGCAGCCTCTCAAGGTCGAATGCACGCACTGTGCGGATTCGCTTGACGGCGGTCAAGCGGTTGCCGAAACAATGGTTTCCAGAAACCGGTGCCGGACAGTTGCTGCAAGCAGCAATGCACTGGCGGCGGCGAAGTTCCCCAGAAGGCGGATCGTGCGGTCGTAACGAGCGCGGCGGTCGAAGGCGGCTATCCCGGCGGCGGGACCTGCTCGCCGGCCAGCCATTCCATCGACCAGTGCGCCGGTTTTGCCAGCGCAAGCAATCTGTGCAACGCCGGCAATACGGTTCTCAACTCACCTTCCAGCGTGAAGGGCGGATTGACCACCACCATGCCGGTGCCATCGAGGCTGGGTTCCGACGAGGCCGGCCTGATCTCGAATTCTATGTCGAGGATTTTCGGGATGCCGGATTGCTTCAGCGCTTTCCTGAAGGCGATCACCGCCCTACGGTCCTTGATCGGATACCAGAGCGCGTAGATGCCGCTGGGCCAGCGCTTGTGCGCCTTCACCAGCCCGTCGACGAGGCGGCCGAACTCACCCTCTTCCTCGAAGGGCGGATCGATGAGCACCAGGCCGCGCTTTTCCTTCGGCGGCAGGTGCGCTCCGAGTGCAAGCCAGCCGTCAATCTCCATCACCCTTGTCTGGAAATCGCCGGCGAACTCCGTCTTCAGCTTCGCGGCGTCTTTCGGGTGCAGTTCGATCGCCGACAACCGGTCCTGCTTGCGCAGGAGATTGCGCGCGAGCAACGGCGAGCCTGGATATTTCTTCACGCCGCCCTCGGGATTGAGTGAGCGCACCGCCGCCAGATAGGGCGCCAGCAGCGCCGCCGCCTTCGCGTCGAACGAGGTATCGATCAGCCTGCCGATGCCGCCCTGCCACTCACCGGTCTTTTGCGCTTCGAGTGACGACAGGTCGTAGCGGCCAATGCCGGCATGGGTGTCAACGACACGAAACGCCTTGTCCTTCTGCTTCAGATATTCGAGCAGGCGCGTCAGCACGACATGCTTGACGACATCGGCAAAATTGCCGGCGTGGTAGGCGTGGCGGTAGTTCACGTGGGACCCCTGCCCCAGCGTGGAGGCGGCTGCGAGTTCGGATTTTCCGGTCGTCCGCCACCGGAACGCAAGGACAGCAGGAAGCCGATCAAGCCGACCGCCATCAGCGAGAAGCCTATCGGCCGCGAGCGGCCGTCGATTTCCCCGACGCCGGAGCGCAAGACAAGGTCGACCGCTCGCATCGGTATGTCGTCGGCGTCGCCCGGGCCGACGGTGAAGACGTAGGCGCCAGGGTTGACAGTGGCAATCAGGCCAGCTTCGTCGCGAAAGATCTTGTCGGGCAGTTGCGGGCTGGCCTGGCGCGGATTGTCCACGTGGTTGAACTGCAGCGTCGAGGCAAGCACCGTGCGGCCATTGGTGGCCGCGGTCAGCGTCAACACCGTGCGCTGCTGCGAAACGATGCGTTCGGCCCTTGCCGTCAGGTCCACCAGCACCCGCACCGGCGCATCTCGACCTTTGAGCGATACGGTCAACGGCCTGAACCGGCCTTGCTCATAGACCCGCCAGGTGCCGATTTCGCGACCGGAGAAATTCGTCATCGCCCAGGGGTAGATGAGACCGATGCCGGTGCCGGCCAACAGGATCAGGACAAACAGAAAGCGCATTCAGGCGGTCACCTTGCAATCAAACCTTGCCGGACGGCTGGCTTGCATTCGCACCGTCGCGCAGGCGCTCCATTTCGTCCAGCACCATGTCGAGGCCGAGTTCGAATGTCTTGTCGAATTCGGCGGCACCAAAAAAGCGCCCGGCTGCCATGACATTTGGATAGTCCCTGGCCAATTGCTCGTCGCTGACCGTGTTCACCGCGGACGGGCCTCTGGAATAGCCCGCATTCTCGTCCAGCACCGCGCCCATCAGATAGTATCCGACGGTGCGGAACAGCCGCGCGCTGAGTTCAGTGTCGAAGCCGCCGTCCTTGAACAAGCCGATAATGCCGTTCAACCAGGCAAGGCAAGTCGGCGAGTTCATCCGATAGGTAACGATGAAACTGGAATAGGCGGGATGGTCGCGGCCGATGCGGCGAAAATCCTCAATGGCGATGCGCATTCTTTGCCGCCAGGGAAGGCTGGCGTCGGGGATTTCGAGCGCACCGATCAGCCGGTCGACCAGCGCTTCGTGCAGATGCGCCACTGAGGGAAAGTGATGGTAGATGCTCATCGCCTCGCAGCCGAGCGCAGCGGCGAGCTTGCGCATCGAAAAGCCGGAAAGCCCCTCCCTCTCGATCACCTCGAAAGCCGCGTCCTCGATCATTTCGCGGGACAGACGCCCGCGTGCTCTCTTTTTCTTGATTGATTGATCCATTAGCGCTGGCCTGACAGCTTACAGTGTAAGGTTCATTTTCACGATCACCTTACATCGTAAGGCTAGCAAAGGCCAGAGGAGAAACCATGTCGTACCATCGCATCGTCAAATCCATACAGTCTTCGTCCCATCGTGCTTTCCTGTTCGCCGCCGCCTGCGTGCTGTCGCTCGGCACCGGGCTGGCCCGTGCCGACGACTATGATGCCACCCTCAAGGACATACAGTCGACCATGGGCGGTGTACCGAGCTTTGTGAAACAGTTTCCCAAAACCGGTCTGCCCGGTGCCTGGGCCGAGGTCAAGGCCATCGAACTCAGCGACAAGACGGCGCTGCCGCCCAAGGTCAAGTCGCTGATCTCCCTAGCCGTGGCGGCACAGATCCCTTGCACCTACTGCATCTGGTCGGACACGCAGGACGCCAAGCGCGCCGGCGCAACCGACGAGGAGATCCAGGAAGCCGTGGCGATGGCGGCGCTGACCCGCCACTGGAGCACAATCTTCAACGGCATGCAGGTCGATTTCGATACATTCAAGAAGGAAATGGGCGGGCAGTAAGCCCGCTGGCAAGCCTGGCCTGCTTCAAGAGAGATCCATCACACTCGACAAAAGGGCTGGGATGGCCCGCAGCGAAGCGGGCCATCGTCAGCCTCGGCCATTTTACGGCTCGCACACCAGTGCTGCGTTCAACCCGAATGCGTGATCGCGCAATAGACAAGAGCCTGCCTAAGCCCTCAAATGCCATTGCCGAGATAGCCGGCATTCCACTATAAATTCGACGCGCCTGAAAGGGGAATGTCGCCTCGCATCTTTACGGATGAGGGACCTCGAATGCACAGAGATCACGGGCGGCCCGACGAAAAGAAATCGGGATTAAACCTTATTCCCGCGGGCCGATTTTGCCTTCTAATTTTGACTGTTGGTCTGCCCTGCGCCACTGCCAGCTGCGATGCGGATTCCATTCACAAAGCGATACTGGCAAGGTTTTCACAACCGAATGTTTACGTCTGCAGCCCGAGCGGATTTGGGCAACAATCTCATTGCAACCTGAAGATTTGAATCGTTCTGAACCTTCTTCATTCGGGTAGTTCTCCGGGGCTGCGCATCCCAGTGCCTCACGAGGGCACTTCCCGGCATTCCTCGATATCAAGCTTTTTGATGGCGCGCCCGAGAACAGCTCGCCGTGGCATGTGGAATCTCTTCGCGGTCGAGCCAATATGCTGATTCAAAATGAGGAACCGCGCCCACGGCCACCTGCACGCGACTAGCGGGCGTGCCGCCTCATGATTAACCATTGGCAAACACAATTGGTTAAGAAATCGCTAATTTAGTTGACTGGAATTTCCACAGGTATATTTTCAATTCGTTGGGATGTGCAATTTGGGCGAGCAATCGGCGATGATGGCACCAAGCGCGTGATCGCGATCTCGGGGCGCATGGACTGCTGAACGGCAGCATAGAAGCCGCGCGGCAGTGGCTCCGCAAACTCAGAAAATGACAAGCGCGCATCAATGATGGCGATCCGCGGATGCGGAGGATTGCCGCGTTTCAAGAACGTGGCCGGGCAGTGCTTTGCCCCGGCCCGACGGGTAGTGTTGCGGTGCGTAGGAGGACTGAATGAGTAAGGTCGTAAAGGTTCTGAAACTTGGTTCCAGGAACGACCAAGAGGGCAACGGCAAGGGCCACAACCGAAGCCGGGCTCTGGTCGCCGGGGGCGCTGGCTTCCTGGGATCGCACCTGTGCGAACGTCTTTTGCAGGACGGATACGACGTCGTCGCGGTGGACAATTTCCATACCGGCAAAAGATACAATCTCAATGCGCTGCTGCACGATCCGAGATTCAGCTGCATCGAGCACGACATCGTCGATCCATTGACCTTGGACCTCCGGTTCGACGAGATCTACAATCTCGCCTGCCCCGCTTCTCCGCCACACTACCAGGCAGATCCGATCCATACCTTCAAGACGAGCGTGCTTGGCGCGCTGAACCTGTTGGAACTGGCGCGTCGCAACAACGCCAAGATATTCCAGGCCTCCACGTCCGAGGTCTACGGCGATCCCTTCGTGCACCCGCAACCCGAAAGCTATTTCGGCAATGTCAACACGCACGGACCGCGGTCCTGCTATGATGAAGGCAAACGCTCGGCCGAAACCCTGTTCTTCGACTATTCGAGGACATATGGCCTCGATATTCGCGTTGCCCGCATCTTCAACACCTACGGCCGCCGCATGCAGCCCGACGACGGGCGCGTCGTCTCGAACTTCATCGTCCAGGCGTTGCGCGGCGAAGACCTGACCGTCTATGGCAGCGGCTTGCAGACCCGTTCCTTCTGCTACGCCGACGACCTGATCGAGGGCTTCATGCGGCTGATGAACGCGCCGAGTGCCCCTACCCACCCGGTCAACCTCGGCAATCCCGGCGAATTCACCATCATGGAACTCGCGACGCTGGTCGTGGGCTACACCAATTCCAGATCAAAGATCGTGCATCGGCCACTGCCGATCGACGATCCCAGGCAGCGCAAGCCGGACATTTCCTTCGCCAGGAACAATCTCGGTTGGGAGCCGAGGATCAATTTGGCCCAGGGGCTCGCGCATACCGTCGACTATTTCGACACCCTGCTCTACGGAAGGCGGCTGGCCAAGGGCGCCGCGGCGGCTTCATGACCGGGAAAGCAATCCTGGTAACAGGGGGAGCCGGCTTTATTGGCAGCCACACCTGCAAACTGCTTGCCGCCGCCGGTTACCTGCCCG
>NZ_RZSJ01000393.1:0-5907 GCF_003998025.1 Mesorhizobium sp. M8A.F.Ca.ET.021.01.1.1 | reverse complement strand
GTTGACTAATGTAATAACATCACATATCCAAGCCGCCTGCCTGCAGCCGCGTTTGGCCAACGGAACGATATGACCCAGACCTGCCTGACATTCCGTGACATGACGCTGGGCTACAACAGCCACCCGGCGATCCACCATCTCAATGGCGCGATCCGCAAGGGTTCGCTGACGGCCGTGGTCGGCGCCAATGGTTCCGGCAAGTCGACGCTGATGAAAGGTATCGTTGGGGTGTTGAAGCCGATGGCCGGCGAGGTTATCCGCGCGCCGGGCGTGCGGGCGGCCTACCTGCCGCAGCAATCGGAGCTTGATCGCTCCTTTCCCGCCCGCGTCGTCGACCTGGTCTCGCTCGGCCTGTGGCCGAAGCGCGGCATGCTTGGCCGCTACACCCAGGAAGATCGCGAGGCCGTCAGCCAGGCTTTGATGGCCGTCGGCCTCGGCGGCTTCGAGAAGCGGCCAATCGACACGCTGTCGGGCGGCCAGTTGCAGCGCACGCTGTTTGCCCGCGTGCTGTTGCAGGATGCCGACCTGATCCTGCTCGACGAGCCCTTCAATGCGGTCGACGCCAAGACGGTCGGTGACCTCATTGCCCTGATCAAGCGCTGGCACGGCGAAGAGCGCACCATCATGGTGGTGGTCCATGATCTGGATCTTGTGCGCCAGAATTTTCCCGAAACACTGCTGCTTGCCCGCCAGCCGGTAGCCTGGGGCGAGACCCGGGAGACGCTGAAGCCGGAGAACCTGTTGCGCGCGCGCCGCTTCCACGAAGCCTGGGAAGAGAACGCGCCCTGGTGCGAGCCTGACGAGCACGCTCATGATCATGATCATCATCATGACGGCCACGATCACGACCATCACCATGGCGCCGGACCGAGGGCTGCCTGATGGACGCGCTCTACGGCCTTTTTATCTCGCCATTCGCCGATTTCGGTTTCATGCAGCGGGCGCTTTTCGGCTCGCTGATGCTGTCGCTCGGCGCCTGCCCGATCGGCGTCTTCCTGATGCTGCGGCGCATGAGCCTGTCGGGCGACGCGATGGCGCACGCCATCCTGCCGGGGGCGGCCGCCGGCTTCCTGTTCTACGGCCTCGAAATCCTGCCGATGACCATTGGCGGCCTGATCGCCGGCATCATCGTGGCGCTCGGCGCCGGCGCCGTCTCGCGCTTCACCATTCAGCGCGAGGACGCCTCGATGGCGGCCTTCTACCTGATTTCGCTCGCCATCGGCGTGCTGATGGTGTCGATCCGCGGCTCCAGCGTCGACCTCATGCATGTGCTGTTCGGCACGGTGCTGGCACTCAACAACGAGGCATTGACGCTGATCGGCGGCATCGTCGCGGTGACGCTGGTCAGCCTTGCCGTCTTCTGGCGGGCGCTGGTCGCGGAATGCCTGGACCCGCTGTTCCTGCGTTCGGTCAGCCGCATGGGCAGCCCGGTGCATTTCATTTTCCTCGGTCTCGTCGTCCTCAACCTCGTCGGCGGTTTCCAGGCGCTCGGTACCTTACTTTCAGTCGGATTGATGATGCTGCCGGCGGCAGCGGCGCGCTTCTGGACGGCGCGCGTCGAGCCGATGTGCGCGCTGGCCGTGCTGATCGGCTTTGCCTCCTGCATTGCCGGGCTGCTCCTGTCCTATCATGCGTCGTTGCCGTCAGGCCCGGCCATCATCCTGTCGGCCGGCGTCGTCTATTTCGCCTCTATCCTGTTTGGCACGCGCGGCATTCTGCGCGCCCGCATCGTCCATCACCGTCACAGAACGGCCTGATCCCCCGCCCCAAAGGAGACCCAACCATGCTGAAATCACTCTGCGCCGCCCTGGCGATGAGCGTTATAACATTAACAGCCTTTGGAGCTTCATCGGCCTTCGCCGAGCCGCTGAAAGTGGTCGCCAGCTTCACGGTCATAGCGGATTTCGCCAAAAATGTCGGCGGCGACCGCGTCGACATCACCACCATTGTCGGGCCGGACGGCGATGCCCATGTCTATGAGCCGAGCCCCGCCGACGCGGTGGCAATGGCCAAGGCCGACATCGTTCTGGTCAACGGCCTGCATTTCGAAGGTTTCCTGCAGCGGCTGGTCGATGCCAGCGCCACCAAGGCTTCGATCATCACCTTGACCAAGGGCGTGACGCCGATCGACTTCAAGCCTGAGTTCGCCGACGCCGACGCGGCGGAGGGTGCCGGCACCGGCGACGGCAAGACCGTCACCGATCCGCACGCCTTCCAGTCGATCGCCAATGCCAGGATCTATGTGAAGAACATCGCCGAAGCCTTCTGCGCGGCCGACAGCGACGGCTGCGTCTCCTACCAGACCAACGCCGCCGCCTACACCAAGAAGCTCGATGCGCTGGAAGGCGAAGTGAAGGCGGCGATCCAGTCGATCCCCGAGGCAAAGCGCGTCGTCATCACCTCGCATGACGCCTTCGGCTATTTCGAGCATGAATACGGCCTGACTTTCCTTGCCCCGCAAGGCATCTCGACCGATTCCGAGCCGTCGGCCGCCGATGTCGCCAAACTGGTCGAGCAGGTGAAGCAGGACAAGGCGTCGGCGATCTTCGTCGAGAACATCACCAATCCGCGCCTGATCGAACAGATCGCCAGCGAGACCGGCATCAAGGTGGGCGGCACGCTCTATTCGGATGCGCTGTCGCAGCCCGATGGCCCCGGCTCGACCTACATCGACATGATGCACAACAACATCCGCCAGATCAAAGGCGCCATTCTCGGCAGCTGAGAAGAGCGTTCTCGAAAGGCGGAGCCAGTCTCCGCCTTTTTTCATTCCCCTCTGGGCAATCCGAGTCAGAATCTTCGCTGGCAACGTCCATCTGCGCTATGATGTCGATCCGCGCGGGACGCGCATGAAGCGCAGATTGAGGCCGGCACTGCCATGACAGATTTCACGCCCTTCCAGTCGCTGCTCGGCGGTGCCCTCATCGGCCTGTCGGCGGTGCTCCTGATGGCGTTGCATGGACGGATTGCCGGGATGACCGGTATCCTAACAGGGGTCATTCCGCCGCTTGCCCCGGATTGGGGCTGGCGAGCCGCGTTTCTCATTGGCGCAGTCGTGGCGCCGCTCCTCTATCGGACTGTTGGCGGACATATTGCCTTCAGCGTGCCGCTGCCAACGCTGTCCCTCGTTGTCGGTGGCTTCGTGGTCGGCATCGGCGTGCATTTCGGCGGTGGCTGTCCGAGCGGGCATGGCATTTGCGGCATTGCGCGCCTGT
This sequence comes from Mesorhizobium sp. M8A.F.Ca.ET.021.01.1.1, assembly GCF_003998025.1. Classification (NCBI taxonomy): domain Bacteria; kingdom Pseudomonadati; phylum Pseudomonadota; class Alphaproteobacteria; order Hyphomicrobiales; family Phyllobacteriaceae; genus Mesorhizobium; species Mesorhizobium sp. M8A.F.Ca.ET.021.01.1.1. Next base: position 2,692 of record NZ_RZSJ01000393.1, on the reverse strand, counting down.
CGCCACGCTCGATGGCCGCCGTCGCGACCTTCATGGTCACCGCATTAATCACCGTCTTCATCATCCGCCACGTCGTCGGGGGCTAACCATGAACAGGCTCGTTTCGGCATTCCTGATCGGCGGGATTTTCGGCCTCGGCATCGCTGTTTCCGGTATGATAAATCCGGCCAAGGTGCTGAATTTCTTCGACATTGCTGGCACCTGGGACCCCAGCCTGATCTTCGTCATGGGCGGCGGCTTGGCTGTCGCCTTTATCGGTTACCGACTGGTGTTCGGCCGGTACAAGGCCCCGGTGTTCGAAACCGAGTTTGCGCTGCCGACGAAGCGCGTTATCGATCTGGAATTGGTTGGCGGCGCCGCCGTGTTCGGTATCGGATGGGGCATTGCCGGCTTCTGTCCGGGCGGCGCCATTCCGGCGCTGGGCCTCGGCTATTCACAGACGCCGATCTTCGTCGCTTCGGTGATCGCAGGCATCGTCGTGGCGCGTTTTGCCCGGGCGCGCATCGCTCAGCCGGCCACGGCATAGGAATTGGTTGCCGGCCACGTCAGGGAGTGGCAAAACTCCTGCCAAATCAGATCGCGAGGACATCGTCATGGAATACCGCGAAATCAGCGAGGACTATTCGGTCTCTGGCCAGATCCAGGCCGAAGATGTCGCCGCCATCAAGGCCGCCGGCTTCAAGAGCGTCATCTGCAACCGGCCGGACGACGAACAGCCCGGCCAGCCTTCGGCCAAAAGCATCGGCTCGGCGGTCGAAGCCGCCGGCCTCGCCTTCCGTTACATCCCCGTGATCAGCGGCCAGATCACAGCCGAGAATGTCGAGGACCAGGCCGAGGCGCTGGATGAGCTCGAGGGCCCGGTGTTCGCCTATTGCCGCTCCGGCGCCCGATGCACCAATCTGTATGGGCTGATCCAGCAGTCGAAGGGTTAGATCGGCAGCGCGCCGGTCTCCTTCAGCGTCTCCAGCACGATCGCCGTCTTCACATGCTGCACGGATTCATGCGGCAGGAGCACGCCGTTGACGAACTCGGACAATGATTTGAGGTCGGGCGTCACCACCTTCAGGATATAATCCATCTCGCCGGTCAGCGCATGCGCCTCCTGCACTTCCGGCAATCGCGCCACCAATTCGCCGAAGCGTCGCGCGTTGTCACGGTTGTGGGTGGCCAAGGTCACCGAGATGACGTTGACCAGTGAGAAGCCGAGCTTGTCGCGGTCGAGTACGGCGCGATAGCCCTTGATATAGCCATCCTCCTCCAGCCGCTGGCGGCGGCGCGAGCATTGCGACGCCGACAGGTTCACCCTTTCGGAAAGGTCGTTATTGGTGAGCCGGGCATCGCCCTGCAAAAGAGCCATTATCTTGCGGTCAAACTGATCGATGCGCGTCTCATCCATGGTTTTTTCTCTAATCATGCATGCTTCACGCATGACATCATCATTTCAAGCGTTTGAATGCAAGCACCATGCACAGGCTCCACGCTATCATGGTTTCAAATGGCCCTTTCAGGCCAAACGAGATTTTCGGAGGAATATCATGGGTCCCTTCCCGCACGACGCCCCGCCCGCCACGATCAGCAGGGACAACCCTGCCGGCACCGATGGGTTCGAGTTCGTCGAATTCGCGCATCCCGAGCCGCAGAAGCTGGCCGAGCTCTTCACTCGCATGGGCTATGTGGCGGTGGCCAGGCATCGCACCAAGGACATCACCGTCTGGCGGCAGGGCGACATCAACTATGTCGTCAATGCCGAGCCCGGCTCGCACGCGATGAAGTTCGCCGACAAGCATGGCCCTTGTGCTGCCTCGATGGCCTGGCGGGTGGTCGATGCCAAACATGCTTTCGAGCATGCCGTCTCCAAGGGCGCCACGCCTTATGAAGGCGACGACAAGGCGCTCGACGTGCCTGCCATTGTCGGCATCGGCGGCTCGCTGCTTTATTTCATCGACAGCTACGGCAAGAAAGGCTCGGCCTATGACGCCGAGTTCGGATGGCTCGGCGCGCGCGACCCGCGGCCGCAAGGCGTCGGCTTCTATTTCCTCGACCACCTGACCCACAATGTCTATCGCGGCCAGATGGACAAGTGGTGGGACTTTTATCGCAATCTGTTCGGCTTCAAGCAGATCCATTTCTTCGACATCGACGGCAAGATCACCGGCCTGGTCAGCCGCGCCATCACCTCGCCTTGCGGCAAGATCCGCATCCCGCTCAACGAATCCAAGGACGAGACCAGCCAGATCGCCGAATACCTGAAGAAGTACAATGGCGAAGGCATCCAGCACATCGCGGTTGGCACGGACGAGATCTACGCCGCCACCGACAAGCTCGCCGAGAACGGGCTGAAATTCATGCCCGGCCCGCCCGAGACCTATTACGACATGTCGTATGACCGCGTGAACGGCCATGGCGAGCCGATCGAGCGGATGAAGAAGCACGGCATCCTGATCGACGGCGAGGGCGTGGTCGATGGCGGCATGACCAAGATCCTGCTGCAGATCTTTTCCAAGACCGTGATCGGGCCAATTTTCTTCGAGTTCATCCAGCGCAAGGGCGACGAAGGCTTTGGCGAGGGCAATTTCCGCGCTTTGTTCGAGTCGATCGAGCAGGATCAAATCAAGCGCGGCGTGATCAAGGTACAGGCGGCGGAATAGGCCGGTCTAACACGGGAACTCTTGCGGTTCGGTCGATTATGACC
>NZ_RZSJ01000392.1:0-5919 GCF_003998025.1 Mesorhizobium sp. M8A.F.Ca.ET.021.01.1.1 | reverse complement strand
GATCCCAGTCTTCGCAGGTACGCAGCGACGCATCGAAACCGCCCAACTCGACGATTGTTTCCCGGTCGACCAGCACCGCGTGAGTGGCGATGGCACATCGGCGGGAGAACGTTTCGAAGGGCTGGATCGCGACTTCGGGGGCGATGCTCGAGGGGGTGAATGCTCCATCGGGCATCACGCGCCGTGAACCGCAATAGGCGACCACTGCATCGGGAGCGGTTTTCAGTGCGGCCAGGATTTTCGCAAGGAAGCTGGCATCCACCCAGTCGTCGGCATCCAGGAACATCAGCCACTGGCCGCGCGCTGTCGAAATCCCGTCATTACGCGCGCCGGCGGGGCTATGCGCGCAAGAACTCAACGTCCGAAATCGGGCATCTCGTTCCACATAACCGGCGATGATCGCGGGGGTGCTGTCCGTGGAGGCGTCGTCGACGATGATCGCCTCCCAGTCCAAGACCTCCTGCTCGAGAAGGCAATCGAGCGCGCGCGCCAGCGTTGCCTCCGTGTTGTGCGCAGGAATTACGACTGAAACCAATGGATTATGCGCCACGCGATCTTACCCGCGCCTGGACGTCGGTACCACAACGCTTACGGTAGCTTTGTCCTGGATCATCGAGTTTCGCTTTCTTTCGCCGGGAGATACGGCATCGGACGGCAGCACTGCTCTGTCAAGATCGGGGGGCATTAGAGGCAGCAGGAAGACTTGAAGACATGCTTGAATGGCAAGCGCTCATGCCCGACGGCTTAGATCTGAGGTCGGTGCGCCGGCGCATTTCCGCTCGCACATTCGTTCACCGCTCCGGGAGGGTCATCTAGCCCCGCCGCATTCCGCTGAAAATCAAGCCTGACCTGGCTTGCAGACGGGTTGTCCTGAGACGGGCGCCGCATGGCAGTCCTTTCCAAGGTCCTGTCGATTCATTAAAAGTAGACATCGCTAATGTAATGGCCGCAGGCCGCCTTGCGGCAATAACAGCCGTTCAACCTGGATTCTCGAACAGCCATTCTCTGTCCTAGAGAAGACCTTCCTTCTAGCGTTGGGTCCGCGTTGGAAGGTGACGGTTACAGTATGCGGGCCGATGCCAGAAAGTATCTGCACATCTAGATCAGCGGATTGCAATTAATCTAATGAAAAATCATAATTTATTCCATTCAAAGTATATATAGATTTTAGACGTGCTTTCGATAGTACGTTTCAGTGAATGATCAATTGGATTTGCCGACTGCTTCAGCTATCAAAGAAATACAAGAGCGAAATCATCGAAGATTGCGCAGCTGTTGCTAGTTCAGAGATCGAACAAGAGGCGCGCGAATCGGCTCGAGCCAAAGAGGATTTCGGCTTGTGGGCCGGGTATTTGTCTGACATAATCCCCGTTTCCGGGTTTTCCACTGGCAATTGGGGCATAGTGATGGCTAAGGAATCTTCGAGTACCGCGTCTTCAGCAAATAAAGCGGACGCAAATCTGATCGGTAATGCAGAGGGAAATGGACTGAGCTTCATGGCGGGCCAAGCTCGCGAGAGCGGAGCCCCGGGCGACGCTGTAGGTGTCGACAAGATACGGGATCTGCTGTTCGGCAACCAGATGCAGGACTACGATCGCCGCTTTTCCAAGCTTGAAGAACGGGTCTTGCAGCGCTTCAAGGATGTTGAATCCGAGGCCAAGCGCAATCTTGAAATGTACGAATCAAATGCGAAGAAGCAGGTCGATTCGCTCGCGACGCAATTGCGGAACGAAAAAGATGCGCGAGCCGAGGGCGACAAGGAGATCGACCGGAATCTTCGCGAGCAAAATCAGGCACTTGAAAAGCAGGTGCGCGCATTGTCGGATCAAGTCAGCGAGCTCGAGCGCGATGTTGCAGACCGGATCAATCGAAACGATCATTTGCTGCGTGAGGAAATCAAGCAAAGGATCGAAAGCGTTCAGATGCTGATAGAGAAGGTGTTTTCCGATCTCAGCAACGTCAAGACCGACCGCAATCTTTTGGCCGGCCTGTTTGTCGAGGTCGCAAAATGTCTCAATCAGGATCCCGTCGGCAGCAAGACCAACTCGGAGCGTGGCTGGAAAGTGAGTTGATCGGAACTTGACGTCAACCGTCGACCCAATCAGCCTTCCAAAAAAAGCAGCTTCGAACGATACAGGGATTGATCGCGAGGCTCTCGCTAAGCTTTTGGTCGAAATAGCCCGGAACGTCGATCCGGACTATCGGGCGCAATTCGAGTCGGTTCCAACCGCCGACCCTCGCATGGAAGCGCTGCGCCAGTTGCTGGTCGGCCGCGAGATTTCGGAGCTCTCACGCGTCACGGATCTGCTGGACGAACCGGCGCAGCTTGCGACGGCGGTGGGCGGCGTTCTCCCCAGTGCGGCCGCCCAAGCGCCGCATGCGCAACTCGGCGAGGCCCTCGCACCGGCCGTCGAGCGGGCCGTGCAACGCTCGATCCAGAAGAGCCCGCGTACTCTGACGGATATATTGTATCCGGTGTTTCTGCCGGCAATTCGCAAGTCGATCGGAGAAAAGATCGACCAGACCTTTCAGTCGCTAAATGAAACTCTACGACATATATTCACTTGGCATGGTCTCAAGTGGAGAGTGGAAGCTTGGAGAACCGGTGCCAGCTTCTCGGAAGTCGTTCTGAAGCATTCTCTCGTCTATCGCGTAGAGCATGTTTTTCTCATCAACCGCAATTCCGGGCTCTTGATAGCGCATGTTACGGCCGATAACGCAACCAGCGAGGATCCTCAGCTCATTTCCTCGATGCTCAGCGCAATTCAAGATTTTGTGAAGGATTCATTCAACGAGAAAGAACAGAGCGGCCTGGACACGATCCGCTTTGGCGAGCTTCGTCTCTGGTCGGAAGTCGGACCGCTTGCGACGCTGGTTGCGGTGATCCGGGGAAATCCGCCGGAGGGACTGCATGAAATATTTCGCGACGTATTGCTTCGCATCCATGACCAAAGCTCGGAGGCTTTAGAGCAGTTTGACGGGGACACCTCGCAGCTGTTCGGCGTAGAGGCGCAGCTGCAGACCTGCGTTGAGCTGAAGCAGGAGGATACAAACCAGGGATTTCCGTGGCTGGTGGTGGCTCTGGTTGCGCTGATTTTGATTCTGGGGGGTGCCTGGTTCTTTCTTTCCTGGCAAACCGGGCAGCGCTGGCAGGCCTATGTGTCGCGCTTGGTGGCCGAGCCAGGCATCATCGTTGCCGAGCAAAATATAAGCGGTGGCCAATTCTATATTGCCGGCCTCCGCGATCCGCTTGCCGCCGACCCGCAAGCGCTGTTGTCGGGAACCGAGGTCGATCCCGCGCGCGTGCATGCGCAGTGGCAGTTCTATGAGAGTCTCGAGCCTCAGTTCGTGTTGAAGCGGCTGACGGCGTCGCTGGTGCCGCCAGAGTCGGTGCGGCTTTCGGTGGTCAATGATCGCATCGTTGCCGAGGGCGAGGCCACTGGCACCTGGATCGACCAGGCGCGCGCAGCGGGTCGACGGCTTTCGGCAGGCGGACCGGAATTCGACATCTCCAAGGTTCGTGATGTGAGCCCCGAAGCACGCGCGGCGGAGCGCTGGCAAGCCTATGTGTCGCGCTTGGCGGCCGAGCCGGGCATCATCGTTGCCGAGCAAAATATACGCGACGGCCAATTCTACGTTTCCGGCCTGAGAGACCCGCTTGCCGCCGACCCACAGTCGCTGCTGTCCGGAACGCAGGTCGATCCCGCCCGCGTTCATTCGCAGTGGCAATCCTATCAGAGCCTTGAGCCGGAGTTCGTGTTGAAGCGGCTGACGGCGTCGCTCTATCCGCCGAAATCGGTTCAGCTTTCGATCGTCGAGAATCGCATCGTTGCCGAGGGCGAGGCTCCCGGCGCCTGGATCGACCGGGCGCAGGCCGCCGCCCGGCAGCTTTCAGCAGGCGGGCCGGTATTCGATATTTCCAGGGTCCGTGACCCCGAAGAACGCGCGGCGGAGCACTGGCAGGCCTACGTGTCGCGACTGGGCACCCAGCCGGGCATCATCGTTGCCGAACAAAGGATACGCGACGGCGAATTCTACATTTCCGGCCTGAGAGACCCGCTTGGCGCCGACCCGCAGTCGCTGTTGTCGGGAACCGAGGTCGATCCCGCACTGGTTCATTCGCAGTGGCAATTCTATCAGAGCCTTGAACCGGAGTTCGTGTTGAAGCGGCTGACGGCGTCGCTCTATCCGCCGAAATCGGTTCGGTTTTCGATCGTCGAGAATCGCATCGTTGCCGAGGGTGAGGCTCCCGATACCTGGATAGATCGAGCGCGCGCAGCGGCCCGACAGCTTTCGGTAGGCGGACCGGAATTCGACATCTCCAAGGTTCGTGATGTGAGTCCCGAAGCGCGCGAGGCGGAGCATTGGCAGTATTATGTGGCGCGACTTGAGGCCCAATCGGGAATCATCGTCGCCCAACAACGGACGAGCGGCGGACAATTCTACATTTCCGGCCTGAGAGACCCGCTTGCCGCCGACCCGCAAGCTCTGCTGTCCGGAACGCAGGTTGATCCTGCCCGCGTTCATTCACAGTGGCAATTCTATCAGAGCCTTGATCCGAAGTTCGTGGTGAAGCGGCTGACGGCGTCGCTGTCCCCGCCGAAATCGGTTCAGCTTTCGATCATCCAGGGTCGCATCGTCGCCGTGGGTGAGGCTCCTGCCGGCTGGATCAGCCGGGCGCAAGCCGCCTCCGAACAGCTTTCGGCGGACGGAGTGGGTCTGGATGTCTCGCAGCTGCGTGAGCTGAACCTTGCAGAACTTAATTCTTTGAGAGACGCCATCCAGACGACCGATATTTTCTTCTCTTCCGGCAAAGTCGTGCCGGGACCGGAGCAGCTGCCGGTTCTCGACAGGTTGGCGGATCTGATAAAGGAATTCGCCCAAAATGCCCGCAAGTCAGGCGTAACAGCGCGGTTCATGTTGACCGGCCATTCGGACACCACGGGCCGTGAGACGGCCAACGCGTCGATCAGCGCCGCCCGCGCCGAGACAGTTCGTGCGCTTCTCAACAAGCGCGGCGTCGCTCCGGAACTGCTGCAGGTTCGGGGCGCGGGCACTTTTGAGCCGCTGGTGCCTGAAAATAGTCAGGCCGGGAGCTCCACCAATCGCCGGGTTTCGATTACTGTGAATCTGGACTAGTGGAGCCCAAGATGTTGCAAAAGAAAATCTGCATGCTGGGCGGGTTCTCTGTCGGGAAGACGAGTCTGGTGCGCAGGTATGTGCAGAGCATCTTTTCAGAAACCTACCTGACCACGGTGGGCGTGAAGATCGACAAGAAGAATGTCGTGCTCCCGGACAAAACCGTGGATCTGATTTTGTGGGATTTAGCCGGTGAAGACGATATCGGCTCATTCCGCGTCAGCTATGTGCGAGGTGCAACCGGGCTTGTGCTTGTCGTCGATGGAACGCGCGCCGCCACTCTTGCCGTGGCGCTCACGCTGCGCGAACGGGTCGAGGCCGAATTCGGCGCCATGCCGTTTGTATTGCTGTTCAACAAATCCGATCTGGCCGATCGGTGGGCAATATCGGATAGTGAGATTGACGAACTAAGGCAACGTGGATGGCAAATCTATCTAACAAGTGCGCTTTCTGGTGAACATGTTGATGATGCATTTCGTCAACTTGCTTTAATGGTCACCAAATAGATCATGCATGGATTGCCGAAAGAGGTTGGAAACTGGATTTTCAATTTCTTCTACAACGGGCATTCTGTCGCATATCTGAAAATCGACACTCAGCTTTGCGTCGCTGCGAAGGGCGGCAATGTTGAGCATTACGGGCTCTCATCGCTTCGCATCGGCGAGCCTGTTGCCGAGCAGCTTGAATTCATGGAAGGATTGCTGCCTTGCCCGGAGCTTCCGTTTCACATTGCCATGGTCGAACTGCCCAGCGGGTGTGTCGCCGACCTCCATTTTTTCT
>NZ_RZSJ01000391.1:0-5926 GCF_003998025.1 Mesorhizobium sp. M8A.F.Ca.ET.021.01.1.1 | reverse complement strand
CGGCTTGAAGCCGTTGCCGACTTCCTCGGGCGACACCGGCGGGGTGCCCGTTATCATCAGGCCGAGCAGGCCAGGATACCGGTCGATCATCTCCAGCCCGATATGGCCGCCGAGCGACCAGCCGAAGACGATGGCCTGGCCGACACCGAGCAGGCCGAGCACTTCGGTCATCGCGTCGGCGTAGCCCTCCATGCTGTAGGAGCGGTCCGGATCGATGGCATCGCCGGACGCGCCGTGCCCAGGCAGATCGGGAGCGATGAGGTGGTAGCGCTCGCCGAGCGGGCTCTCGAGCTGGTTGCGGAAGACCGCGCCGGAAGACGAATTGCCGTGGATCAGCAGCACGGCGGTGCCTTTGCCGTCGGTCTCGCGAACGGCGATCCTGCCGTGGCTGGTTTCAAGGGTGTTCTGCGAGATCGTCATCTTTGGCTCCGTCTGAAATTGCCCTGTTTCGAGGCAGTTGCACAACAAAGCGCCGCCACCTCCCCTAGCCCTGCCATAACATTTTCCCGGTCTCATGCCGTTGAAAAATCCTTTTCAAATAAGAACAATTATGCGTAGATTGTCAATTATCCAACTCCCGATGAACGGGAGGAAAACAGGGAACGGCACGATGAAATCCAAATCCGCAGGCAACAGAATCCGCCATATGCTGATGAGCACAGCGCTGATCGCAGCGTTTGCCACGGCGAGCGCACCGGCCTTCGCCGATGTCGTCAAGATCGGCCTGCTGGCGCCGATCACCGGCCCTGCCGCGGCGGACGGCCAGGAATTCCAACGCGGCGTGCAGATGGCGATCGATGAGGCGAACGCCGCCGGCGGCGTTGCCGGCAACACGTTCGAACTGGTGGTCGGCGACGTCAAGGATCAGTCCGCCGGCAACGTCACCAGCGCGGTCGAACGCCTGCTTGGCGATCCCGGCGTGCAATTCATGCTCACCGGCTACGCCAGCCTGACGAATTTCGAGATCGACAACATGGCAGAGGCCGAGATGCCCTACATGCTGGCGGCCACCTCTCAGCAGACCAGGGACATCATCGCGCCGAGCCCCGACAAATACATGTGCTGCTGGTCCCTGACGCCATCCTTCGACGCCTACAATACCGACGTCACCCTGTTCGTCGAGAAGCTCGCGGCCGACGGCAAGATCACCTTGCCGACCAAGAAGGTCGCCATCATCTCCTCCGACAATGCCTATTCGAAGACCATCTCCGAAGGCATGAAGAAGACCTTCAAGGAGAAGGGCTGGACCATCACGGTCGACGAGATCGTGCCGTTCGGCGAAGTGACCGACTGGCGCCCGATCCTGGCCAAGGTGCGCGAGAACGTTCCCGACGTCGTCATCAACACCGACTATCTGCCGGGCAATTCGGCGTCCTTCCTGAACCAGTTCCTCGAGCAGCCGACCAAGAGCCTGGTCTTCCTGCAATATGCGCCGAGCGTTCCGGAGTTCGTCGAACTCACGGGCAAGAAGTCGAACGGTGTCATCTACAATCTTCTGGGCGGTGCCCTGACGACGCCGAAGAACCCGCGCGCCGACGAGGTAGCGGCCAAATTCAAGGCCAAATACGGCGTCGAAAGCGGCACCTATGGTGTCGGCCTCTATGAAATGACCAATGTCTATTTCGACGCGGTCAAGAAGGTCGGCGGCGCATCCGACCATGCGACGATCATGAAGGCGCTGTCGGAGACCGACAAGCAAGTCGCTGAAGGCCGGCTGAAATTTGATCCCGCCACGCATCTCGCGACGCAGGGCGACGACTATATCCCGATCACCTTCTTTCAGATCTGGGACGGCCAACGCACGCTGATCTCGCCGGAAAAATACGCCACCGGCGCCTTCAAGCCGCAGCCCTGGATGCAGTGAGGCATGGCTCTGCTTGAACTGGACGACGTGTCGAAGGCCTTCGGTTCGCTGAAGGCCGTCGACGGCGTGTCGTTCAAGGTCGAGGCCGGCGAAATTTTTGGCATCGCCGGTCCGAACGGCAGCGGCAAGAGCACGCTGTTCAACATCATCACCGGCATCCCGTTCGGGCCGGACAGGGGCCACATCCGTTTTGACGGGACCGCGATCAACGGCAAGCCTGGACATGCCATCGCGCGCCTTGGCCTTGCCCGCACCTTTCAGCGCGAGACCAGCTTCGACGGGCTGACCGTATTCGAGAACGCGTTGATCGGCGCCAGCTACGGCCGGCAGGAGAAAGCGGCGGCCGCCGCCCGAGACGCGGCGGCCGAGGCATTGGAATTCGTTGGGCTGGGGCCTGCGTCCTTCGGGCGGCTGGCCGGCGAGCTTTCCGTCTTCGAACGCAAATGCCTAATGCTTGCCACCGCCATCGCCATGAAGCCCCGCATGCTTCTGCTCGACGAGCCGGCGTCGAGCCTGACCAAGCCCGAGATCGAGACGTCGATCGGGCTGATCCGCCGCACCGCCGAGCGCGGCATCACCATTCTCCTGATCGAGCACGTGCTGACCTTCCTGATGAGCCTGTCGCGGCACCTTCTGGTGCTCAACAATGGTCGCGTGCTCGCCGCCGGTGAACCGGAGAGCGTGATTGCGAACCAGCGCGTCATCGAAGCCTATCTCGGAACCCGGAGGGCGGTGGCGTGAATCCCATCCTCACCGTCGAAGGCGTCACCGCCGGCTATGGCCGCGTCACCGTGCTGCACGACATTTCGATGGAGGCCGGCCGCTTCGGCAATGTCGGCCTGTTCGGCCCGAACGGCCATGGCAAGACGACGCTGCTGCGCGCCATCTCCGGTCTCCTGCGGCCGAAGAGCGGCCGCATCCTGTTCGACGGGCAAGACATATCAGGCCTCAGCGCCCGCGCCATCGTCGGCACCGGCCTGATTCATGTGCCGCAAGGCAACCGGCTGTTTCCCGACCTCTCCATCGCCGACTGCATGAAGCTGGGCGCCTATTCGCCGCGTGCCCGCCCACATGAGGCGGAGAACCGCGAGAAGGTGATCAGGCTGTTCCCGAAACTGGCGGAACGCTGGCGCCAGCGCGTGCGCACGCTGTCCGGCGGCGAGCGCCAGATGGTGTCGATCGGCACGGCGCTGATGAGCCATCCACGCCTGCTGATCCTCGACGAGCCGACGCTTGGGCTGGCGCCCAAGATCAAGGACGAGCTCTGCGCCTCCGTCATGGACATTTCGCGCGGCGGCGTGCCGCTCATCGTCGTCGAGCAGGACATCGAATTCCTGCTGGAGCTGACGCAGCAACTCTACCTCGTCAACCATGGCGCGGTGGCGACCGAGATCAAGCCGGGCGAAAGCCTCGACCACGGCGAGATCATGTCGATGTATTTCGGACACTAGGAACGTCGAATGAGCGCATTGGCGGAAATCCTGTTCGGCGGCCTGTTCCAAGGCTCGCTCTACGCCATGATGGCGGTCGGTCTGGCTTTGGTCTGGACGACGATCGGCGTGTTCAACTTCAGCCATGGCGTGTTCATGATGCTGGGCGCCTATATCGCCTGGCAGTTGGTCGAGCTCGGCCTGCCCGCGGCGGTGGCCTTTCCGATCGCTGTCGTCGTCATGGCCGGCGTCGGCTGGATCCTGCAGGCGAGCGTCGTGCGGCCGCTGATCGGCCGGCCCAACATCGTGCTGGTCGTCGTCATCACCACCCTTGCCGCCGGATCTCTGATCGAGAACGGAGCGCTCACCATCTGGGGGCCGCGTTCCAAGCAGATCCCGGCGCTGATCGACGGCAACGCCACCATCGGCGGCGTCGGCGTTTCGCTCCACCAGATCGCCATCATCGTCATCACGCCGCTGATCCTGGCGGCACTGTGGATGTTCCTCAACCGCACGCGGCTCGGATTGGCGTTGCGTGCGGTGGCGCAGAACGAGGATGCCAGCCATCTGGTCGGGCTGAACGTCACCGCGCTCTATGGGCTCGCCTTCGCCATCGCCGCATCGCTGGCGGGGCTCGCCGGCATCTTCATGGGCGGTTATCGTTTCATGTCGCCCGTCATGGGCAGCGACCCGCTGCTCAAGGCGCTGATCGTCGTCGTGTTCGGCGGCATATCGAGCATATCGGGACCGATTTTCGCCGCCTATCTGATCGGCTTCTTCGAGGCCGCGTGCAGCTATTATTTCGGCCTCTACTGGACGCCGGCGCTGCTGTTCGGCGTGCTGATCCTGACCCTGATGGTGCGCCCCGAGGGCATTTTCGCCAGCCGCTCACGAGGCCTCGCATGACCGACATGACCTCACCGATCACCCAGATCCGTACAGCGGCGGCAACCCCGATCGCACCCGGCCGCACGCCGTGGAAGCACGAAGCCGTCGGCTTCGTGCTCGGTTTCGTCGTGCTGGCGCTGCTGCCGCTCGTCTTTGGCGACACCTATGCCCGCCACATCCTGATCATGGCCTTCATCTACGCCATCGTGGCGTCGAACTGGGACCTCAGCCTCGGCTATGGCGGCGTCTTCAATTTCGGCCATCTGGCGCTGTTCGGCATTGGCGTCTACGCCTACAGCCTGCTCACCAAGCTGGCCGGGTTCGACCCGTGGATCGCGCTTCTTGCCAGCGGCATCATCGCCACGCTTGCCGCGATCGTGGTGACCATCCCGATCCTGCGCCTGAAGGGCATCTATATCATCCTGGTCACCTTCGGCTTCGCGCAATTGGTCATGCAGGTGATCCTCAGCCAGTCCGACATCACCGGTGGCACGCAAGGGATCGTGCGTATCCCCGGCCTCTACTGGTTCGACCACAACATGGTCCGCGACGCCAAATTCGCCTATTTCTACATCGCGCTGGCGCTGCTGGTGGCGAGCACGCTGTTTCTGCGCGTGTTCGTGCGCTCGCGCGCCGGCGCCAGCATCGTGGCGTTGCGCGACAATGAGGAATATGCCATCAGCCGAGGCGTCTCGATCGTTCGCCAGCGCATGCTGACGCTGGCGGCAAGCGCCTTCTTCACCGGCATTGCCGGCGCCTTCTACGCCGCCTACCAACGCAATGCCTCGATCGACGTGTTCGGCATGAGCCTGGCGACCATCATCCTGTCGATGGTGCTGCTGGGCGGCACCAGCACCATCTACGGTGCCGTCGTCGCCTCCTTCGTGCTGACGATCTTCGCCGAGTGGATGGCCGATTTCGGGGCATGGCGCCCGATCATCACCGCGGTGCTGATCATCGGCGTCATGCTGGCCTATCCCAGCGGACTGGCAGGCATGATCAGGTCGGCATGGGGTGCGGTCGCCGGGCGGATCAAACGCCCGGCCTGACTGCCTGGAACAATAGCTCCGCTCAGCGCACGCCGCACCAGTCGATCACCGAAGCGGCAATCACCTTGGCGGTCTCGACCACCGATTCCACCTCGACATATTCGTTGGCGCCATGGAAGCCGTCGCCCGACGGGCCGAAGATGACGCCGTCGACGCCGGCGCCGGCATAATGCGCGGCATCGCACACGGCGACGAAGCCGCTTGCCTTCGGCGTCTTGCCGATAGCGGCCTTGCGTTTCATCAGCGACCTCACCAGCGGATGGTCGACCGGGGTGTTCATGGGCGGGAAATGCAGCCCGCCGAGTTCCCACTGGATGACAGGCGGGTTGTCGCGCAGCCAGGCGTCGGCCTCGGCGAAATGATGGACGAACTCCTCGAAGTCGCGGCGGTATTCCGACGAGTTTTCGTCCGGCAGGAATTTCATGTCGAGGTCGAGCACCGCGACATCGGGAATGATGGCCGGATTGGTCATCACCGTCGGCAGGCCATGTTCGCCAAGGCCCGTTCCGCCATGCATGACACCGATGTTGATCGTGTTCATGCCGACCGGCAGCAGCGGATGGGACTTCGCGCGTGTCCGGTCCAACTCATATTGGCGGACGGCGGCGATGAACCGCGCCGCGATCTCGATCGCGTTGACGCCCGGCTTCAGCCGGCCCTTGTCGTGCCTCTGCGGATAGATTTCGTTGTAGCGC
>NZ_RZSJ01000390.1:0-5927 GCF_003998025.1 Mesorhizobium sp. M8A.F.Ca.ET.021.01.1.1 | reverse complement strand
CGATGGCACCATCGGTTCAGACGTGCTCAAGGCCATCAAGCGCAGCATGGCGGCCGAGTTGAGCCGCATGCTTTCGATAAAGGTCTTTCTCGGCCAAAGGCGCGTGGTGAAAATGGGTTTCTGCGGGGGCGGCCTCGCGGGGTACGGTCTCAGGCGCCTCCTGGTGGATGAGGCAGGCGAGCCTAAATTCATCCTTAAACGCAGACAGTACAAAGGCCTGGCATCCGACCGGGTTGTGCTGGTGCCAGGTCCGCCGGAAGAGATTGCCGTCGTGCGCTGGATATTCAGCCAGTTTGTGAAGGGCAAATCCCGGATCGAAATCGTGCGCGCGCTCAACAAGCGGGGTGTGCTTACGGAGATGGGCCGGACATGGACGAGCAATACGGTGCATACGGTCCTGAACAACGAACGCTACATCGGCAACATCGTATGGAACAGAAAATCCGAGAAGCTTCATGGCAAGAGGGCGAGAAATCCCGCGTCTACATGGGTACGCGCGGAAAAGTCTTGCGAGCCCATCCTCGACCGCAAGGTGTTTCTGCGCGCAAGGGCCGTCGCGGATGCCCGCGCGCCCCTCAGCAACGAGCGGATGTTGGCAGATCTTTCCAAGCTGCTGGTTGAGCGAGGAAAGTTGTCGGAACATATTATCAATGCGGCACCAGGTTGTGTGAGCGTCAGCACCTACCAGGTGCGTTTCGGAAGCCTCTACGCGGTTTACAAACTGGTCGGATTTGACCCCCCGAACAATGGGTGGTTCCACATCAACGACCAGCTTCATCGACGCCGTCGGAAAATCATTGAAGACCTTGTGGCATCGATTGGCCTGGCCGGCGGACTGGCGCGCTATGACCCAGAGACCAAACTCGTAAGCGTCAATGACGAATTCACCGTTGCGGTCTGGATCGCGCGCTGTCATCCCGAGCGTTTCGGCTGTCCTCATTGGGCATACTCGCAGGAGCGCCTTCCCGAGGCCGACATTTCTGTGCTGATCAGAATGAACCCTGACAATGTTTCGGTCCGAGACTACCTGATCGGTCCGACGTATCAGGTGCAACGCCGCACAACTATGCTGACGGCAAACAACCACGCCGGCATTGACGCGTTTCTGTTCCAGTCGATGGACCCCTTGGTCGAGCTGGCGCGGCGGGTTCGTCTGGAGGGACCAGCATTGTCATGACTCAGGCCGTGAAGATCAGCCGTCACACCGTCGATCTGATCAGTGATTTGCAGGGGCCGCAGAAGCTCTATTCATACCAGTTGCGTGCCACCTACGACTGTCAATGCGAAAGAATGCGGCTCTTCATCCGAGAGGCAAACGCGTCGCAGGCAGGGCTGGAGACGATAGCCGCGCACTTTGGAAAACTGACGACTGTAAATGCGTTTCGGGCGCTGATGGAAGCGGAACGCCTTGGATCCCTTCCAATGCGGCTTGCGGAAAGAATCCGAGGCAATCGCGCTCCCATTGGTGACGAGAAACCGACCTCGGTTATCAACCGACAGCTGGTTGCGGGGATTTGCCTTGACGCTCTCGAATTGTTGGAAGACGGCCCCGTGCCAGCGGGCATTTTTTGCCTGCTACGGAAAGTCGTGCCAAGCCGGCAGATAGAAATTACACGACTGATGATCGGGCTGGACAGAGTGAGGCTCCACTGGGCAAGAGTGTTGGTCGCTCTGACGCCGCAAACGCAGCTCGCCGCGCCTTCGGTCTCGCGAATGCAGTTCGCCGGTATCGATGCCAGCGACATTGCAGCGATGGAAATCGAATTGGCCGCCCTAAGCCTGGATTTCTTGAACGCCGCGGAGCACCTTGGTCCGTGGGGCCTCGAACTTGTAGCAGCGCGCGGCTATCTCAACCGCCTGATGGATAACGCGCCCGTTGTTCGGTATCTTGCGCGGAATTTTCCCGCGACCCTGTCTGAATTCCAGAAGATGATAGACCCCGCCAGCCTAAGCTTAGCCACGACGTTGACGCGGTGGCGCTGACAGCGTTCCCGGCCGACGCCGATCTGGCCAGCATGGGTGTTACGTCGTTTTCGCCAATTGCCGAGGTACCCATGATTGGGATCAGTGACGGCACTGCCGTCTTGCCCTTGCGTGTTTTCAGCGCCGCGATTTCATCATCTCGCCGCGCAATACGGCTCTCAAGATTGGCTATGCGTTCGGTAAGGAAATAGCGGCCGACGATGAATCCTCCGCCTCCAAAAAGGACAGCGAAAGTAAGGAAGGGCAGAGGGTTGGCGATCACCAGAGCCCCGTTGGTCTGGAAGAAGTCGATCAAGTCGTGCATTGCCAGCTCCCTTTCAATTTCTTGGAAGTTTGTGGATTTCCAGCCGAACTGGGCCACCCCTCTCGCAACTCGTGCAAAACAGCGCCGGTTCGACTGTGCTGAATAGCTCACCCTTTCCATACCGCCGGATCAACCCGGCCAGCTTCACCGCGGCATGATGCGAGCATTTTGTGCACCAGGCCCGCAACGTGTGCCATTCGCGAAGGTCCCCGAGGGAGACGTCCAAGCCGGCGTGAACGCTGCCGTCGATGATCGTCTGGGGCGGAATTTTTACCTTGCCTGGTGTCAGGAGTTTCTCCATCACATGGCGGCTGTTGAAGTGGGCCAGCAGCATGCCTGGTCGCCGTACGCACTGCCGCATGGCAGGCAGCCATGCTGAGGGTGAAATCCGTGACCGGCTGATGGTTTCGAGAAGCGTCTTTTCCCCGTCGGAACTCATAACGGCGGCGCCCTGTGCCGGCCGCGGGAAAAGCCGTTCGACACAGCCGCACGCGAAAGAGCGAGCTCGTGCTCGAGTTCAGCGTTTCTTGCGAGGGCCTTCAACAAGGCAACCACAGCGTCGCCGCCGGCCGACTCTATTGCCTGCTGAGCAGCTTCTTCCAACTTGGACATAGCTTCGCCGCTCGGCGCGTTATGGCGTTTTCCCATTGCCCTTCCTGCTCACATCTCAGAAATAAGGAACATATTCCTCTGTCGTCAAGCGCGGACTTGACTCAGTGTTCTCTTTTCGTTCACTATTGCTGAAATAGGCACAGGAGAATGTCATGGCTCTGATCTTGTCAGTTCCGGGCGCTTCACCCGAGGAAATAACACGCGGGATTGCCGCAGCAGAGGGGGCCTTGGAGCGCGCCGGTTTCACAGCCGAGGAAGCGGCAGATGGCGCCTTTGCACTCGAAGGCTGGGACATCATCGGTTTTCCTGAGGGTGGGTTGGATGATCAAGCCGGCGCCGCCGCACAAGCGTGGGGCGAGGCCCATACCGCTGCCCTGAAGGCATGCTGTGCCGGCTGGCCCGAAGAACGCAAGCCTATCGACGTAGACCTGGAGCTGCTGGTCGATCCGGAGACGCAGCTTGTCGACCGGGTCGCGGCGTTGGCGATGCTTCGAGAGGATCTTGAGCAAGACGGCAAAGATACGCATAGCGGAAGGGATGCCATCTTGGCGTGGCGGGTCGCAGCCGATGTCGAAGATCGGTTCAGAATGCGAGACCTCATCGGCGTCCTGACTGTCGCCTTCACCACACTTTCGCTCTCTCATTTCCGCCCTGATGAACCAATCGAGCCTAAGCGCCAAGCTGTGAGAAATGCGATAGACGCACTTGAGGCGGCAACTGAGAAACCGACGTCGCATTAATGTTCAAGCGCGGCCGCAGCATCGATGTGGCCGCGATCGGATGCAGGGCCAGACCAGCGCGAGCGCCAAACGCACGTCTGCCACGAACGAGGATCCAGCAGAATTCTAGGTATGATGCGGAAGCTATTGCCCCGCCCTTCGAAAAAAAGTTCGATTTATCTGCGTGCTGACGATGGCACTTTCGGCTCCTGCCTTTGCCTTTGACAGGTAATTCCTCTAAAATCTGGAGCAAAAGATAAGGGGTGCTAAGAGGTAAGGCTTGTGACTGAGGCTGACGCTGAGCTCAAGGCAATCGCCGATACGTGGCGTAATCTTGGTGCCTCTGACTATGAGTACTTTGAACGGTACGAGAAGCCTGAGTTGCTGGCTTGGTTTTGGGCGCCGGACAGCCGTTTTCGCAAAGTGTTTGAGCAATATCTGGATCTAGACGACGTGCTAGACGTAGCAAGCGGTGCCGGCCGCCATTCGGCGCAGATCGTGGGCCGCTGCAGGCGGCTGACGTTGATCGACACTTCAGTCGACGCCACCGAATTAGCTAGGAAACGATTTTCAAGCGCATCTCATGTGACCGTGATCCTTTCGCCGGACGGAAAGAGCCTTCCTTTTGAAAAGGACCGTTTTTCCTCCGTTTTCAGCTACGACTCGATGGTTCATTTCGAACCGCTGACGGTAGCGTCCTATATCTTGGAAGTCGCCTCGGTCTTGAAGCCTGGAGGGCGAGCTATCCTTCATCATTCGAACTACTCGGAAAACCCGACCGGAACGTTCAAGGAAAATCCAGATTGGCGGAACTTCATGCCAAGGGGATTTGTCGAGCATGTTTGCGCACGTGCCGGACTGACTATCATCGAACAGCAGGCGTTTCCATGGAACGCGAATAGCAAAACCGACGCCCTCACCGTGATGGAAAAGGTTAAAACGCGAGGATGATGCTTGCGAAACCAGGGGCGGCGTCAGTGTTGGCGGCGAAAGCTCTGCGCCTTCTACGGCTTCTGATGATCACTGGCGCACAGGCGCACCTCGAGTCGGCCGGAACTTTTACCTAACCCGCCAAATCTGACGCGCGATCTTCGAGCGTATACATGATCGCTTCATAAACGCTTGCGATCTCTTGATCGATCTCTTGGTCCGTCATGCCTTGGCCCTCGGCAGCCCGTACGGCGTCGGCCGCCATGGTGGTCACGACAAGGGCGGGGTCTTCAATTCGCGGCGGCAAATGGTCGAGAATCCATCTGCGTAGAAAGTCGGCGGCGCGCTTGCTCATATTGTGTCCTGCTTCAACCCGGGGCAAAATCCGCGAGCTCCTCGACCGCTTCCTGGATCCCGTGCGCTGCTGCGCGCTCAAGCCAAAGGCGGCCCGCCATTGGGTTGCGCTCTCCGGCAAGACCTCTGGAGAGATACCGGCCCAGAATGAATTGGGCCTGTCCGTGCCCACGTTCGGCGGCGGCGGCAAACCATTTCTGCGCCGCCACCTGATCGATGTGCAGGCCCTCCCCGGAACTGTGCAGCACTCCCAAGGCAAACATTGCCCCAGCATGACCGTCGGCGGCGGCCCGTTCGAACAGCTTCACGGCGGTCTCCGGCAAGCACTTGCCGCCGCCCCCGTTGAGCAGCATCTCCGCAAGTGCCACTTGGGCGTCCAGCACGCCACCTTCGGCCGCCTCGGCAAACCAAGCGCGAGCGTGATGCGCGTCGGCCACCACGCCACGCCCATCCCTGAGCATGCGCGCATACATGTATTGAGCCTCGGCCACGCCTTCGGCCGCCCGTCTTAGCCACCGCGCAGCCTGACCGTCGTCCTGGCATACACCGAGTCCCTTGGTGAAACAGAGCCCTAGATTGAACGCAGCGGTCAGGTCGCCCGACAATGCAGCTGCCTCGAACCATCGGGCTACACTTGCAGTATCTGCCGGCTCGCCAGCCCCTCGAAGCACGAGGTTGGCCAGGTCTACTTGTGCTGCCTGGTTCCCGCTGGCCGCTGCAGTGCGCAGCCAGCGTGTCCCCTCTTTCTCATCCCTAACAACACCGTTTCCCGTCAAATACAGGGATGCCAGTGCGCGCGCGGCGGCCTGGTGGCCCGCCTCGGCGGCCCGTCGATACCATGTTGCGGCTTCAGCAAAATCCGGTGGCCGGCTCTTGGCGTTCCGATCACCCAGGAAGTGGGCTGCCTCGACGTTGCCGGCCAGCGCGGCGCGCCGCATCCACGCCTCCCCGGCCACGGGATCCGGGGCGACGAAGCTCCCGTCAATCAGTGCCAGCCCTAACCGGAATTGGGCCGAGGCAAGGCC
>NZ_RZSJ01000038.1:0-20093 GCF_003998025.1 Mesorhizobium sp. M8A.F.Ca.ET.021.01.1.1 | reverse complement strand
CCCACACCGTCTGAGGGCACGCATAGCCACACCAGGCACGGCCGACAGTCGAGGTGATCAGGAAAAGACCGACGCCGGCCATGACCAGGAGGCCCGCCACATAGAAGAATTCCTGCGGCCATATCTCGATGAAGAACAAGTAGAAGCGCCGATTGGCGACATCGAGCAGCACCGCCTGGTCGGGTGCAAACGGACCACGGTCCCAACGCAGCCACGGCGTCAGATAGTAGATGCCAAGCGTGATCGCCATCACCAGCCATTTGAAGCGGCGAAAGCTGCCTGAGGCGCGCTTTGGAAAGATCTTCTTGCGCGGCGCATAAAGAGGCTGACGGATCTTGGCGGAATTGACCGCCTCGGCTTCCAACCGCTCTACCTGCGTATTGTCCAGCAACGACTTTTCTCCGCTCTACACGCAGACGGCGATTTGAATGCGCCGGGCAACAATGCCGCCCGGTGGACCTGCCCGCGTTGATGCAAGTCAATCTTGGCGTTGCGGAAAAGAGTCGAGGCCCGGCTGGGCCGGGCCTCGTCGCCTGGAAGGTGAAGGGTCGAGAACAGGTCCCCGCTTCCTATTCCCCACCGCCAAGCGAATGGATGTAGACGGCCAGTTCCTTGACCTTGGTTTCGCCAAGACGCGCTCCCCAGGCTGGCATGACGCCCTGCTTGGGTGCGCGAACCTGGTCGGCGATTGCCGTCTCGCCTGAGCCATAGAGCCAGATCGCGTCGGTTAGGTCGGGGGCGCCGAGCTCCTTGTTGCCTTTCGCGTTGTCACCATGACAGGCAACGCAGTTTTCTGCGAAGACCTTGGCCCCGGGCTGGATCAGACTAGCATCGTGGACCTTGCCGGACAGGCTGGCAACGTAGGCGCTGACTTGGGCGATCTGGTCGGCGGTTATGATGTCGCCAAAGGCAGGCATTTCCGACAAGCGCGTGTCCGGATCGGACGCGAAGCGGATACCATGCGTGATCGTCTGCTGGATCTGCTCAGCCTTGCCACCCCAAAGCCAGTCGTCGTCGTTGAGATTGGGAAAGCCCTTGGAGCCCTGGGCACCGGAGCCGTGACATTGCACGCAATTGACCTTGAATGCGGCGCCACCTGCAGCGACTGCGAATTCGCGCAAGGCATCGTCCGCGGCTATCTCCGAGACGGTCTTGGATTGCACCGCCGCGACATATTTGCCTTTGGCGGCTTCAGCCGTGGTCAGCTCGTTCTTGACCTCGCCGCGGCTGGAATAGCCGAGCACACCCTTCGTCGCCGAGTGCAGCAGTGGCCATGCCGGATAGGCGATCGTGTAGCCGATCGCCCAGACGATGGTGAGGTAGAAAGTCATGACCCACCAGCGCGGAAGCGGATTGTTCAGCTCCCTGATGCCGTCCCATTCGTGGCCCGTGGTTGAGACGCCAGAGATTTCGTCGATGTGCTCGTCGCTCATGATTACTCGTCCTCAAGGGGAATCCGGGCAGCCTCGTCGGCCAGCTTGCGACTGCCAGGGCGGAGGGAGAAGACAATTGCCCCGACAAAGAAAAGCGCCATGGCGACCAGGCCCCAACTGTCAGCAAACTCCCGCATCAAATTGTATTGCATGGATAACTCTCCTCAGCGGTAGCCGGCGGCTTCGTCGTAATTCTTGAAATCGACCAATGTGCCGAGCATCTGCAGATACGCAACGAGGGCATCCATTTCGGTCACCTTTTGCGGATTGCCGTCGAAGTCGCCGACCTTGGCTTTGGGATATCTTTTCTGAAGGCCGGAGGGGTCGGCATTCGGGTCGGCCTGCGCCATCAGATCGGCGTTGGCGTTGGCGATCATGTCATCGCTATAGGGGACACCGACACGCCTGTTGGCGATCAGGTGCGTAGAGAAATCCTTCACCTCGATCTGCGCGTCCTTCAGGAAGGCATAGCTCGGCATGACCGATTCCGGCACCACCGAGCGTGGGTCGGCAAGGTGCGCGACGTGCCAGGCATTCGAATAACGGTCACCAACCCGGGCGAGATCTGGCCCGGTGCGTTTGGATCCCCACTGGAAGGGGTGGTCGTACATCGACTCCGCAGCCAGGCTGTAGTGGCCGTAACGCTCGACCTCGTCGCGAAACGGCCTGATCATCTGGCTGTGGCAGAGGTAGCAACCTTCGCGCACGTAGATGTTGCGCCCGACAAGTTCGAGCGGCGAATAGGGGCGCATGCCTTCCACCTTCTCGATCGTGTTGTCGAGGTAGAAGAGCGGCGCGATCTCGACGATGCCGCCGACGGTCACCACAAGAAGCGAGCCAACGAGAAGAAGCGTGGCGTTCTTCTCGATGAGTGCGTGTCTGTCCATCAGGCTCATTCTCTGGCTCCTTATTCGGCAGGCTGCAGGGAGGGTGCGGAGCCCGGCATCGGCTCTTCCGCGCGCTTGTATCCAAGGATGGTCATGGTGATGTTCCAGGCCATGATCAGGGCGCCGGAGAGGTACATGGCCCCGCCGATGGCACGCATGACATAGTATGGGTGCATGGCGGCGACGGTTTCAGCAAAGGAGTAGACCAGGAAACCCTGCTCGTCGTATTCACGCCACATCAGGCCCTGCATGATGCCGGATACCCACATCACCGCCGCGTAGACAACGATGCCGAGCGTCGCCAGCCAGAAGTGCCAGGTGACCAGCCGCAGCGAATAAAGACGTTCACGGTTCCAGAGCTTCGGCACCATGTAGTAGATCGCGCCGAACGAGATCATGCCGACCCAGCCGAGCGCACCGGAATGGACGTGGCCGACGGTCCAGTCGGTATAGTGCGACAGTGAGTTGACCGTCTTGATCGACATCATCGGTCCCTCGAAGGTGGACATGCCGTAGAAGGCGATGGCCATCACCATCATGCGGATGATTGGATCCGTGCGGATCTTATCCCAGGCGCCCGAGAGCGTCATCAGGCCGTTGATCATGCCGCCCCATGACGGCATCCAAAGCATGATCGAAAACACCATGCCCAATGTCTGCGCCCAGTCGGGCAGGGCCGTGTAGTGGAGGTGGTGCGGACCGGCCCAGATGTAGAGGAAGATCAGCGCCCAGAAGTGAATGATCGACAGCCGGTAGGAATAAATCGGCCGGTTCGCCTGCTTGGGAACGAAATAATACATCATGCCGAGGAAGCCGGCCGTGAGGAAGAAGCCGACGGCATTGTGGCCGTACCACCATTGCGTCAGGGCGTCCTGGACACCCGAGAACGCCGAGTAGCTCTTCGATCCAAGGAAAGAAGCCGGCATCGACAGATTGTTGACGACGTGCAGCATCGCGATGGTGACGATGAAGGACAGATAGAACCAGTTGGCGACATAGATATGCGGTTCCTTGCGCTTCAGGATCGTGCCAAGGAACAGGATGAGGTAGGCAACCCAGACGATTGTCAGCCAGATGTCGACATACCATTCGGGTTCGGCGTATTCGCGGCTTTCGGTGATACCGAGCAGGTAGCCGGTCGCGGCCATCACGATGAAGAGCTGGTAACCCCAGAACACGAACCAGGCGAGATCGCCACCGAAGAGCCGGGCGCGACAGGTGCGTTGCACGACGTATAATGATGTGCACAGCAGCGCATTGCCGCCGAAGGCGAAGACGACGCCCGACGTATGCAGCGGCCGCAGGCGGCCGAAATTGAACCAGGGCTGGATATTGAGATCAGGGTAGGCAAGCTGCAGCGCGATGACAACGCCGACCAGCATGCCGACCACCCCCCAGAACATTGTAGCGATGGCGCCGTAGCGGATGGGTCCGTCCATGTAAGCGGAGGGGTCGACCGGCGCGGCCACGTCGAATTTCGTGTTGCGGAGGAGGATGGCGACAAAACCGAGCAGCACGAAAAAAAGCACCCACATATGCTGTCGGAAAGGCTCATCTGCACCGAAGCCGGCGGCCACCAGAGCCGCAAATGTGAACAGGCCCAAAGCGAAGATTGGTGTGCCGAACTTCATGAGATGCCCCCGACCTTGTATACCGATGCGCGGACGCCAATCCGCGTGGACACCAATTCAGCAGTTGCGTTGTCGCCGCCTTGATCCATGTCAAAGCTCAGTGCTTTCGGATTGGGCAGCGTTGGTCTGCAAATGACTGGAGGGTCGCCGTTGAGCCGGAAGAAAGGGCCAGGATCGTCGCTGTTCGAAGTACGCGATGGAGATGCGGCACCAGTTGACCGATCCACAGAAGTGGTCCCGGCCGCGGTGATGAAGCGCGCGCACAGGGAAAAGTTGCAACTCTGCGATGCCTTGGAGAGAATCGCGGATGCATTGCCCAGCGTCGATCGTCTGAAGTGCCTCGGCACGGCCAACGCCATCGTCCCGCTGCTGCGCGACATCCATCGATATGAAGAGACAGTCATCTTCCCCGCCTACGAGGAGGCCGTGGTGGGCAGTAATGCGAACCTTGCTTCAACCCGGCGACTGCGGGCTGAACATGTGGAAGATGAGTGCTTTGCCGGTGAGGTGACCGAAATTCTGCTGGCCATCGGTCATGGCGAGACAGTCGAGAACCCCGAGGCCATCGGTTTCATGTTACGCGGCCTGTTCGAGAACTTGCGCCGGCACATAGCGTTTGAACGCGAGCACGTCCTCCCTATGATCGGGATCGTCGATTGATCCTAGGCGCCGGAGCGTCGCTGCAGCCGGTCCAAGCTATCCACGACAACATGCCGATTGTTCTCTATCCGGATTACGCTATCTGATCGCAGCCTGGTCAACTGGCGGCTGACGGTCTCGATGGTCAGACCAAGGAAATCGGCGATGTCGGCGCGGGTCAAAGGCAGATCGAAACTTGTCGACTGGGCGGCCGGGTCAAGCGTGGGGTCGATGTTTCTGGCGATCATGAGAAGAAAGCTCGCCACCTTTTCCGAAGCACTCTTGCGGCCCAGCGTCACCATCCAATCGCGGGCGTCATCGAGTTCATTCAGCGTCTGCTTGAAGAGACGGTGCTCCAGTTCCGGCGATTCCTTCATCATCCGTTCGATGGCGGCCTTCGGAAACGAGCACAGGGAGACTGCCGTTGCGGCTTCGGCGTTGATCGCGCTTTCCACCTTGAAGGGCCGGCCCAGAAAATCGGGAGCAAATTGAAGCCCGACAATCTGCTGGCGCCCGTCCGAAAGGCTCTTTGTAAGCTTGACCACGCCGGAAAGCACGTTCGAGTAACTGTCGACGGTTTCGGCGTCGCCAATCAATTCCACGCCCGGTTCAACGGTATGCTTCGACGAGGTCTTGGCGAGGCCGACCAATTGTTCGGGATCGAGCGCTCCGCAAACACCGTGGTGCCGCGCTTCGCATGATTGGCAAAGCACGGGAATGCCGGCGCTGTGTACATCCTGGCGCACTGTCATCGTGGTCGTCCGCGGAACCATAGGTCCCGTCAGAATATAGCATCGGCCCAGCAAAAAGCCTTGCGGCAGTTTGTCCGCAGCCGATGGGCATTGACCGAGATCAAGGCGGTTGTCGCCCCTGGTGAGCAGTATCGCGCGACACAGCCCGGAGTTGATTGCGACATGCGGCCAGATCTAGTTGCCAGACTTGGTGAGAACGTGCCGCGCTATACCAGCTACCCAACGGCGCCGCATTTTCATCCGGGCGTCGATGCTGCCGCTTGTCGTGGCTGGCTGCAGGCGCTCAACGAGGGCGACGAGATCTCGCTCTATTTGCACATCCCCTATTGCGACAAGCTTTGCTGGTTCTGTGCCTGCCATACCAAGCAGACGCGCCACTACGAGCCCGTGACGGCCTATCTTCGCTCACTGCATGCCGAGATCTCTACCGTTGCCAGTCTTGTCGGAGGCAAGGGCCGCGTGCATGCCGTCCATTTCGGCGGCGGTTCGCCGACGATGCTCAAACCGCAGGACATAGTGGCGCTGGCAACAGTGCTGCGCAACAGCTTTGCATTCCTCCCCGGCGCCAAGATCAGCGTCGAAATCGAACCCAACGACATGGACGAAGCCCGCCTCGACGCGCTTGCCGAAATAGGCATGACGAGAGCGAGCCTCGGCGTCCAGGATTTCGACCCCAAGGTCCAGAAGGCCATCAATCGCGAGCAGACCTTTTTGCAGACCAAAGCCGTCGTCGACGGCGTTCGCTCGCGCGGTGTCGAATCGGTCAACCTGGACCTGCTCTACGGTTTGCCGCACCAGACCAGGGAGAGTGTCCTATCCACGGTCCAACAGGCGCTGTCGCTGGAGCCGGACCGGATCGCGCTTTTTGGCTATGCTCATGTGCCATGGTTCAAGAAACATCAGACAATGATCGACGACGCCTGGTTGCCAGGCCCGGAGGAGCGGTTCGCCCAATCGCAACTGGCAGCGCGCGCCATCCTCGACCAAGGATATGAAGCAATTGGGCTCGACCATTTCGCAAAACCAGGCGATGCGCTGGCGCTGGCCGCGCGCTCAGGGACGTTGCACCGCAACTTCCAGGGCTATACCGAGGATCGCTGCGAAACCTTGATCGGCCTCGGTCCGTCATCCATCAGCCAGTATCGGCAAGGCTATGCACAGAACATGCCTTCGACCACAGAGTATGGCCGCATGGTGGCTGACGGCGGGCTGGCGACCGTCAGAGGCATCGCGTTCTCCATGGATGATCGCGTTCGCGGCTGGATCATCGAACGGCTGATGTGCGACTTCGCCTTTTCCGCGATCGACTTGGTTGAGCGCTTCGGCGAAGCCGGCCAAAAGCTTCTCAGCAAGGCAAGCTCGACCGCCCTGCTTGATCCAGCGCCGATGCTTGAATTGAACGGTGACCACTTCGTCGTGCCGGTGGAAAGCCGGCCCTTTGTCAGAAGCGTCGCCGCGAAGTTCGACAAGTATTTCGAAACCGGCAAGGCGAGACATTCGGTAGCGGTCTGAGCGGCGGCTTGGTCGCGAACTGAATGCGATGGGACCGAACGTTGTGTCAGGGCCGTCAAGCCTATGACGGCCGTGTCCATGACCCGATGGATGACCCACATCCTCATCTGACAGCGCAAATCGTCGACCGCGTCAGGAATCGCTTCTCGCGTCCATTGTCGAGCGAGAACATGCCGCCGCGACCAGCCACTACGTCGATAATGAGATCGGTGTGCTTCCAGGCTTCGAATTGCGAGGCCCCGATGTAGAATGGCGCCTCACCGATGTGGCCGAGTAACACATCCTGGTCACCGATGATGAAGCCAGCCACCGGATAGCACATTGGCGAAGAGCCGTCGCAGCAGCCACCGGACTGATGGAACAGCACCGGGCCATGATCGGTGACGATCTCCGTGATCAGTTCAAGGGCTGCCGGCGTCGCTGTGACTTTTGCATGCATGGTCTTATCCGGTTTCCAGTCATGCGCGCGGTCCCTTGGGGCCGCGCGCATGGGCGCAGCGATCAGAAGAAGCCGAGCTTCTTCGGGCTGTAGCTGACCAGCATGTTCTTGGTCTGCTGGTAGTGGTCGAGCATCATCTTGTGGGTCTCCCGGCCAATGCCGGACTGCTTGTAGCCGCCGAAGGCCGCATGCGCGGGGTAGGCATGGTAGCAATTGCTCCAGACGCGGCCAGCCTGGATTGCCCGGCCGAAGCGGTAGGCGCGGTTGGCATCGCGTGTCCAGACGCCTGCGCCCAGACCGTAGAGCGTATCGTTGGCAATGCTGAGGGCTTCGTCGTCGTCCTTGAAGGTCGTGACCGATACCACCGGCCCAAATATTTCCTCCTGGAAGATGCGCATCTTGTTGTGACCCTTGAACACCGTGGGCTGGACGTAGTAGCCGCCGGCGAGGTCGCCCGGCAGAAGATTGCGCGCCCCACCGGTCAGCAACTCCGCTCCTTCCTGGCGGCCGATGTCGATGTAGGACAGGATCTTTTCCATCTGCTCCGACGAGGCCTGAGCACCGATCATCGTCGCCGGATCGAGCGGGTCGCCCTGCACGATCGCCTCGACGCGCTTGAGGGCGCGTTCCATGAACCTGTCGTAGATTGATTCATGGATGAGCGCCCGGCTGGGGCAGGTGCAGACCTCGCCCTGGTTCAGCGCGAACATGACGAAGCCTTCGATAGCCTTGTCGAAGAAATCGTCGTCTTCGGCGACGACATCCTTGAAGAAGATGTTGGGTGACTTGCCGCCCAGTTCCAGCGTGACGGGAATGAGGTTCTGGCTGGCATATTGCATGATCAGCCGACCCGTCGTGGTCTCGCCGGTAAAGGCGATTTTGGCGATGCGCGGTGACGAAGCGAGCGGCTTGCCGGCCTCGAGGCCGAAACCGTTGACGATGTTGAGCACGCCTGCCGGCAGCAGATCGCCGATAAGATCGGCCCAGAGCAGGATAGCGGCCGGGGTCTGCTCGGCTGGCTTCAGCACCACGCAGTTGCCGGCCGCAAGCGCGGGAGCAAGTTTCCAGCATGCCATCAGCAACGGGAAGTTCCACGGGATGATCTGACCGACCACGCCGAGCGGCTCATGGAAGTGATAGGCGACGGTGTCGTCGTCGATCTGCGAAAGGCTGCCTTCCTGGCCGCGCACGGCGCCGGCGAAATAGCGGAAATGGTCGATGGCCAGAGGCAGGTCGGCCGCGGTCGTTTCCCGGATCGGCTTGCCATTGTCCCAGGTTTCTGCACAGGCGAGGAGATCGAGGTTCTCCTCCATGCGGTCGGCGATGCGGTTGAGGATAAGCGACCGCTCGGCCACGCTGGTCCGTCCCCAGGCATCCTTGGCGGCATGGGCCGCGTCCAGGGCCGCATCGATGTCCTGGGCATCTGAGCGCGCCACCTCGCACAGCAGCTGCCCGTTTACCGGCGAGTGGTTCTCGAAGTAACGGCCGGACCGCGGTTCGGCCCATTTGCCGCCGATGAAATTGCCATAGCGCTTGTCGAAGGGCGCCTTGACCGAGCGTGAAAATTCAACCTTGTTCATGTGTCTTCCTCCCAAAGCTGACGTCGCGGGATGCGACGCTTCGGAAGAGACTTGCGATTTTCGCCCGTAGTTGTCACCGCACTGGTCACCGCGGTCGGACATGATGTGTCGCAGAATTGCGACAGTCATGGTCGCCAAGGGAGTTCAGTGAGACCGATGGACATCCAGGCGGTTGAGCTTGCGGTGGAGCGTCGCGCGGCTGATCCCTAGCGCCTGAGCTGCAGCCGAGACATTTCCGTCAGCGCGCGCGAGTGCACGCTGGAGAGCCCCGCGCTCTGCCTCAGCGAGAATTTTGGAGCCGCGCTCAGCCCAGCCGAACAAATCGGCGGCGGGCATCGGCTTGTCGAGACACTGCTGGGTAATGCCAAGCGCCAGGCGCGCCGAACGGGTCGCGCCGACCACGAGATCGTCCGCGTCAACGGCGATCAGCGCTCCGGAGCCTTTGTCAGTCACTGGGGCGAGCAGAATTCGCGCCTTTGGGAATGCCATCTTGAAGTTTTCACCTTCGATCCGACGCACCGCGTCGACCACAGCCATCGAGATGAGATTGGCGAAGGCTTCGGTCAGATCAGCCCGGCAGGAAGACACGTCAAGCGCGGCTACAAGATTCCCTTCATGATCGTGGATAGGAGCGGTGGTGCAACTGAGCAGCGTGTTGCGCGTATGGAAATGCTGGTCACGGTGAATCGTGAGAGCGCGCCGCTCGACCAGACAGGTGCCGATCCCGTTGGTGCCTTGGCTTTCCTCGTTCCAGACGGAGCCAGTCCACAAACCCCAGGAACGAAACGTCTCGTCATCGACGGGCGCACCGCGCCGTTCGACCGGCACCCCGTCACGATCGGCAAGCAGGACACAGCACCCGACGCCGCCAACCGCGAGATAGAGCCGGTCGAGACTCGATTGGGCAGCTTGGACGAGAGGTTCGATGCGTTGCCCGGCCTGTCCCAGTTCCGCCTCCGTCAGATAGCGTGGGGGGCTACAGTCGGCTGGATCGAGCCGATGCAAATTGGAAGACCGTCGCCAGGAAGCAACCAGTGCGGACTTCGCTGCAGCGTCCGAGGCAATCGCCGCCTGGATGCGGTCGGCATGATGGCCGTATAGATCCTCGCCCATGCTTAAATCCTCCCAACCTGATGTCTTTCCTCCCGATCTGACCGGTCTGCGGTTCCCGTAGCACATAGTCAATTCGTCGAAAGAAGCAGAAAGCGGATGTCTTCCTCTCGCCTGTCCCTGAGCAATTCGTGGTTACCATCGACAGAAAGCCTACCGACAGATTGACGCGCGTTCATTGATCGGGAGCAAATGGGAGCATCTGCTGCGGTCAAAAATGCTCGCCGGCCTTGAAGGGCCCGATGCGGGTGCCTGCTGCTATCAGGTAGGCTGTCGACCAGCCGATTAGCAGGAACCCGTTCACGCCCTCGAGTGCCGCCAGGACGCGCCACGCATGGGCGGGCACGATGTCGCCGTAACCAACCGTCGAGAAAGTGATGGTGGAAAAGTACAAGGCAGTTTCGAAATCGGCGAAGATGTCGAGCATCCGGTATAGCCCAGCCCAAAGCCAGACCTCCGTGGTCATGACGGCAAAGAGACCCATCACCACGCTGATCATCGCGACGATGCGGCTGCGGCGCCCGTGCATGCGAAAGCGGGACACAAGGTATCCCATCGCATGTGTGACGGCGATAAGGCCAAAGGTATGAACCAGCACCGTCAGGCTTATGACGATTGTGCCGATGAGCAGATTTAGAACCATAGATAATCATACCGATCGAAATCACGACCCAATTTGTGCCAGATCAAATCTGCAGTGCAGGGGGTGTCCCGGCCTTTTTCGCCAAGTCTCGCAGTGGCGTTGTCACAAAGCGGGCCGGATTCGGAAGTGCCATCAGGCGCCGGGTTTGCCGCTAGCTCTTAGCCTGCTTCAGCTTGAGTAGTTGCTGCGCGGCGGCCGCGTTGTCGCCGCCACCCTCCACATGCACGGTGGGAACAGCGAGCTTGATGCCGTTCTCGTCGAATGCCTTCTTGATCATCATGAAGGCTCGCCGCTTGATGCCGAACTGACCTCCCGGCTTGGTCATCAGCTTCATCCTGATGTCGATCCCGGAGTCGCCAAAACTGTCGACACCTTGCATTTTCAGCGGCTCGATCGTATCGGCCGCGAACTCGGGATCCGCGGCCAGCTCCTGACCGATCTTCTTGATGAGCCTGCGAGCGAGGTCTATGTCAGAATCGTAGGTGATGCTGAGAGCCATCTTGTCCATCACCCAGTCACGGCTCATGTTCTGGATGGCGCCGAGCTGGCCGAACGGCACGGTGAAAATTGGGCCGCGGTGATGCCGCAGCCTGACTGATCGCAGGCTGAACGATTCGACGGTGCCCTTATAGCTGCCGCTCTGGATATACTCACCGACACGGAAAGCGTCGTCGAGCATATAGAAAACGCCGCTCAGCACGTCCTTGACCAGTGTCTGCGAACCGAAGCCGATAGCGACGCCGAAAATGCCCGCGCCGGCGATCAAAGGTGCAATCTGCACGCCCAGTCCGGACAGGATTGTCAGCACTGCGACGGCCGCGATGAAGACAGCAAGCACGTTGCGGAATATCGGCAGCAGCGTACGCAGCCGGCCGCTGCGGGCAAGGTCGTCCGCGCTTGACCCGTCTTTTGACGCGAGCTCCATCCGATAAGCGATCAGCGCCTTCGCCAGCTGCCACAGCAGATCCGCTACCAGGAGGATGATGATGCTATTGAGCAGGCCCGAAATCACGATCGCGCCTGTTTCACTGCCGGCAAGGGCAGCAGCCCTGATGCGCCAGACATAGGCGAGCCAAGCGACCGCCGCGCCAATCATCGCTGCCCTGGCTCCCCTGACGATCAGCACGTTCAGCATGATGCCGAGGGCGCCGCTGCGCTGCGCTCTGCTGGCGAAGGCCTGTGCGACGTTGCCAACCCCACGCACCGCCACCGGCAATAGCAGCGCATAGAGGCCGAGCCACAGCACGCCGAGCAGTCCTGCCACCCAGGCCAGCCAAAGCGCGATCAGATAGAGCGTCAGCAGCGAATGCCTGGCAGCGGAAGCTGCGCTGCCCGGCCGCCGCCAGACGATTTCGATGGCGATGGCCAACATGCCCAGGCCACAAAGCAGGGCAACCACCCGCGCCACGTCGACCGAGAAACCGATGCTCGGCATGAGGCTGACCACGGCCCAGCCAAACAGCAGAAAGCCGGCGATGAGGCTCACGCGCCGAAGCCAGAAACGCTGCGCGGTCGAGTTTGCAACAGGAACTGTTGTCAGCGTCTCATCCGGCGTCCTGCTCTCCGCGCCGGCGAGTCCAAACAGCAACCTGACAATTGCGCGGACGACACGCACGGCGATGAAGGCGAGCAGCAAAGTCAGCACGATGCGGCGCAGCAAAGGCGGCCAGTCGAACGCGAGGAACGAGCCGATGGCTGCCAGAGCAAATGTCAGCAAGGCAGCGACCTCGGACAGGGCTGCCTGTCCGGGATCAATTGTTGGGTCAGAACCGCCAGGCGACAAAGCCCGGCGGACCAACCACTCGGCGCCGAAGCCGACGACAGTCAGCACTGCCAGGATCAGGATCACCAGCCCGGGCCTACCTGAATTCACGTCGCGCGAGACGACGCCGGCGGCGTTAGCTGCCTCCTGCGGGATGCGAGGAATGGCATCGGTGAGCGCGACGAGACGTGCGCGAACGGCCAGCTCCCAGTTCGAGATTGCGTCGGCCAGCGATGCGGCAGACGGTTCCTCGGCGGCTACCGGTATCTTTCCTTCGAGCCATACCTTGACCTCCGGATCGGACAGCAGGTCGAGGAATTGCCGTGCCTTTTCGGGCGGCACGCCGTCCGGAGGCTGCTGGGCCCAGGAAGCTCCAAGGAGCACCCAAAGGAAAATCGGAATGACGGCCGACAGTAGAAGACCAATTCGAGTGGGCAGTGCATTGCTCATCGAGCGCTCCGGCAAGTTTCGATCGACAGTACGACCAGACGTTCCCGCAATCGAACGAACCATGCCGGATCGAACGCGGAACCCTGCTACTTGACCACCTCAAACTCGCCCGGCCGCCAGGTCTTGTCAAACCAGGGTTCGAGCGGGCCATAAAGCCGAAGAATCGGATACCATCCATCCCTTCCCGGCGACGGTCTGGACCCAGTTCGCCTCTTTACCTTCAGGGGCCTTCGGGCCGAAATAGAGATCGACCGAACCGTCGGAGTTCTCGGCGAGCTTGTCGCGCTTGTTGTTCTTGCTCGGGAAGGTCTGGCCCGTCTCAAGCTCCGAGCGCGTCTGCGGATCGCCGATCACCACGGACCAGAAATCCTTGACCGGCGGATTAGCGGGAATGTGGAGGCTGTACGTCTTGGCACCGTCCAGATAGTCGCCGTTCACGTCGGTTGAGGCATAGGCGTATTGGGAACCGACGCCGATCATTTTCTGCACCATGGCGGGCGTGTTCACCGTCGCCTGGTAGAAGAACATGGTCCTGGAGTCGAGATTGCGGCCGCCCTCGCCGCCGTCCCGGAGCCATTCATAGCTGCCGTCCACGAAGCCGCGTTCCAGGAGCTGTTTGGATAGAGTTGGGCGCCGTCGAGGCGAGGGCGGAAGGCCAGCGCGCGGGCGGTTGCGTTGCCGATAGCGAGCGCTTCGACCAGCAGCTTCTTCATTCGCTCGTCCGGCGCGAAGGGCTTGCCCTTCTGGATGCCGATGGAGGCAAACAGGCCCAGCATTTCCGGATCGAGCATCGAACTCGGCTCACGCTCGATGACCGTGTGGAGCTCTTCATAGAACTCGTAGTCGATGGCGTGGATGGTATTCACCGGCTTCCGCGATCCGCTGATGAATTCCATCCTTCGGCGGGTTATCGCGTTTGGGCCTCGCGGGGCAAGACGCTGGACTGCGTGTACGACAACAACAGCGCGACCATCGCTCGCGACGGATTGGAGCGGACGCTGCGCCTTTTGCTGGCCAGCGATGCCGATGAAATCAACGTCCTCGCGCATTCGATGGGCAACTGGGTGACCGTCGAGGCATTTCGGCAAATCAAGATATCGGGAAACCTCACTTCCGCCAGCAAGCTTGGTACGGTGATACTCGCCGCCCCCGACATCGACGAGGACGTATTCAAATCGGAAATGCAGCGAATTGGGAAACCAAAAAAGCCGTTTTTGATCATTGTCTCGCGCGACGACAAAGCATTGGGTCTGTCGAGGCTTATCGCTGGCGGCAAAGATCGGATTGGGGCGAGCAGCAACACGGCGGAACTCGCAGAACTCGGCGCGATAGTCGTTGACTTGCCTGATGTGAAAGCCAACGATGCGACCAATCACGGCAAGTTCGCCCAAGTCGCGGAAATTGCGCCGGATCTTCGCAAGGCCCTGGCGCAGGGTATTCCAGATCAGGAAGAGGGCGGGCTGGCCGGCGCCACGACCCGCGTTCTTACTTTACCCGTCGCGGCGCCGATAAAGATCCTGACGGCCAAGTAGCGCTTGCCGCAGGTATTTGATTTATAGAGAGGATGAACGATGACAAGACTTAGCTTGAGATTGGCCGGTGGTGCGGCTGCGATCGCCGTCACCATGATTTTTGGCGGACTGATCGACACAGTTGTACCGCTCCCCTCTTTCGTCGGCGACGCGCAGGCGCGAGTTGGCCATCCGCTCACGCCCGGCAGCGTCGCTGGCGTTGCGAGGCGCACCACCCGCCGAACAATCCGTCGGACGAGTGTCTACGTGAACAGCCTCCCGGCCGCATGCGTGAAAACCACCGTCTACGGCCCCGTACTGTGGCACTGTGGCGGCAGGTATTATCAGGCCTCCAGCGGGCGCTACGTCGTCGTCAACATACAGTGACTTTGGGTGGCTTCTGGCAATAGTGCTCCCGGACAGGCGCGATGCGCCTGTCCGTTGGGGCCGTGCCAGCCTTCTGCGGTCCCACCGTCCCAGTTTGCGCCGAAGGAGCCCCATTTGTTCCGGAGCGCAGCGCTGTTGCTGATCACGGGACGGTCACGCGCGCCTTTCGCTCCTGGGCGGGGATGCCGCCCAGGAGCTTCAGCCGGCGATCCGAAACGGCCACTAATTAGCACGATAGGTTTGTCGGGCTTCTTGCTCTCGTAGCGCGGAGAAAAGTCGAAGATCCCGCGAGGCAACAGCTTTGATGATCGTGTTTACATCGAACCGATCAAAATTCACGTGTAACCCACAGGAAGTCCGTCGTCCCTTTCAAATCGGCACCCGGAATAAGACCGACCGCGCCGTTGAGCGCGACATGTGTGCTAAGCGCATCCACTTCCGTGCCGATCGTCCACTTTTCCGTGGGCTGATAGATCAAATTTACGCCGTATCGCTTCGGTCTGATCGAGGGGTTGGTCGCGAACAGGTCGAGATTCACCGCGACATAGCTTACGAACGCGTTCGACTCCCATTTGTCCGACCATTCATGATGGTACGAAGCCACGGCGCTCCAACCCTGTATCGGGCCGACGGTGGGGAAGCGCGCGGCGAAAGCGGCGGCGTCGGCTTCGGTGCCAAGGAAAGCAGGCGCGCCTACCGAATAGGCAAGGCCGGCGCTAAAATTATCGTCTTCACCGGCAAATCTAACCGGCGCCGTAAGGCCGGCTGTCGCTGCCCAACCGAATCGGCTGCCGGCCGACAAATCGAGCAAGCGCGCGGCCGGCGTCTCTTGCCGACGAGCGGCCGCCGAAACCTGCATGATCCAGTCGTCTTTTTCGTAATGGAGCTGCGCCGTGAAATACGGCGGCGTCTTGGGGAATTCCCAGGTGGTTGCACCGCGGCTGGTCGGAGGACCGGCCTCGACCGCCACAGAGGACGATAGATCGTCGGTGATCTCGTATTTGTAGGAAGCCAGATAACTGCTCAGCGACGGCGACGACGCGGTGAACTGGAAATCGCCCGACCAGGCGTTCATGAGGGATTCAGCGTAGCCAACTTTTACCCCCGCGTATTCGATTGTTGCTTCGGACAAGGTGGGCGCTGCGTCGAAACCATCGTCGGAGTTATAGCTCCAGGAAATACCGAAGACGAACTTGAACGGTCCGGATCCCGTCAGCCGCGCAGCCGCAAGGCGCAAATCCGCTTCGGAGCTGAAAGTCCGGGCGGTTCTTGAACCAGGTCCCAAATGCGGCTCCGGAGCATTGGTGTGTTGCAGGGTGCCCTGCAGGCTTCCGGATAGATCGTAGCAAACGCCGTTGACGAGGTAGCGATGCGACCCCGTGCCATCGGTTGCGCTGAGCGGTTTGCTTTCCGAGCCGGACCCGCCGACATCGATGTCGCACACGGCGCTATCTTCTTCGTCCTCGTCCTCGCCATCGTCCTGCGCGAAGGCCGGCGACAACAAGCGAAAGAGACACAAGCAGATCATGCAAAAGCGGCGAACGTGGCGCCCAAATACTACCTCGCCGGAGTTTTGGCGCAGTCCCATGGATCCCGACACACCGTCATGCGACTTGTTTGCGTCAACGGATGAGCCAGGCACACGTAACACGCCCAGCTTCCGACGGCCCTCTTTGTCATCCTGCGAAAGGCTTGCAGCGTTCGAGAACGACCGTGCCACGGGCGCAACTGGCGACGGGTTCCGCTTGCCAATCAGCATGCCGGGCTTGGCACACGCCAGAGCAGGAAGCCAACGACCCGAACCATGCCAGCGTTCTCCTTCAATCGACGCGTCACTCGTATTCTAAAGCAAAAAGCGTCAGATGCCGCCGCCATTGTCATATTGCTCTTCGGCAATGTCACGCTCGTCCAGCCAGTGTTCCAGGGTATCTACCATCTCTTCGGCCGACTTGCCGAGCGTCTTGAGATGGATCTCCGGTTTCTCCGGTGCTTCGTAAGGAGAATCGACACCGGTGAAATTCTTGATCTCGCCATTCAGCGCGCGCGCGTAGAGACCCTTCGGGTCACGCCTGGCGCATTCCTCGAAAGGCGTGTCGACAAACACCTCGATGAACTCGCCATCGGCCATCAATTCCCTGGCCATGCGCCGCTCGGCGCTGAACGGCGAAATGAAGGAGACAATGACGATCAGCCCGGCATCGGCCATCAGCTTGGCCACTTCGGCGACGCGGCGAATGTTCTCGACGCGATCGGCATCGGTGAATCCGAGGTCGCGGTTGAGACCGTGACGGACATTGTCGCCATCGAGAATATAGGTATGGCGGCCTGTGGCGAACAGCTTCTTCTCGAACAGGTTGGCGATGGTAGACTTGCCGGAACCCGAAAGCCCCGTGAACCAGAACACGGCCGGCCGCTGGTTCTTCATGTCGGCGCGCACGCGCTTGCCGACATCGAGCGATTGCCAATGGATGTTTTCGGCGCGGCGCAGCGAGTGCACGATCATGCCGGCGCCAACCGTGGCGTTGCTGATGCGATCGATCAGGATAAAGGCGCCAGTGGTCCGGTTCTCGCCAAACGGGTCGAAGGCAATCGGCGCCCGCGTCGAGATGTTGCAGATGCCGACTTCATTCATCTCGAGCGACTTGGCCGCCTCATGGCCAAAGTCGTTGACGTTGATGCGGTATTTCAAGTCGGTGACGGTGGCGCTGGTCTGATCGGTCTCGGTGCGCAGGATATAGGAGCGGCCCGGCAGCAGCGCATGCTCGTCGAACCAGACGATGTTGGCGGCGAACTGGTCGGCGACCTGCGGCCGCGCGGCCGGCGAAACCAGCATGTTGCCCCTGGAAACCTCGACCTCGTCGTCAAGGACGAGCGTTATGGCCTGGCCGGCCACCGCCTGTTTGAGATCGCCGCCATAGGCGACGATGCGTTTGACATGCGAGGACTTGCCCGATTTGGCGACGACGACCTCGTCGCCTTGCGCAATGGTGCCGGACGCGATGGTGCCGGCGAAGCCGCGAAAATCGAGATTGGGGCGATTGACGTACTGAACCGGAAAGCGGAACGGCAGCTCGGCGGTGACTTCGTCGACCGAGACGGTTTCGAGTTGCTCGATCAGCGTCGGGCCGGAATACCACTTCATGCTGTCCGAGCGGCGGCTGACATTGTCGCCATAACGGGCCGACATCGGGATCGGCACCATGGTCTGGAAACCGAGATCGCCTGAGAACTGCCGGTAGTCCTCGACGATGCTGTCGAAGACCGCCTGGTCGAAATCGACAAGATCGATCTTGTTGACCGCCAGCACGATGTGGCGAATGCCGAGCAGCGAGGCGATGATCGAATGGCGCCGGGTCTGGCGCAGCATACCCTGCCGGGCATCGATCAGCACGATCGCCAGATCGGCGGTCGAGGCACCGGTCGCCATGTTGCGGGTATATTGTTCGTGGCCGGGCGTGTCGGCGACGATGAACTTGCGCTTCGGCGTGGCGAAGAAGCGGTAGGCGACGTCGATTGTGATGCCTTGCTCGCGCTCGGCCTCGAGGCCGTCGACCAGCAGCGCGAAGTCGATGTCGTCGCCCGTCGTGCCGTGCTTTCGCGAATCGCGTTCGAGCGCGGCGAGCTGGTCCTCGAAAATCTGCTTGGTGTCGGACAACAGCCGACCGATCAACGTCGACTTACCGTCGTCGACCGAACCGCAGGTCAGGAAGCGCAGCAGCGACTTCTTCTCTTGCGCCGCCAGATAGTCGCGGACGCTTCTCGCGGTGGAAAAGGACAAGTCAGGGATTGGCGTCCGGCGATCCTCATCCACGGCAGTCGGCCGCGATGCAATCCGAAAGGCGGGCCTGTGCTAGGCCGAGCGATCCGATCTGGTTCCTGATGGACATGGTCGTCTCCAACCCTATCACTGGCTCTTCATAACCTCCTCCTCGCCGCTGTCTTCCCACGATCTGCGC
Source organism: Mesorhizobium sp. M8A.F.Ca.ET.021.01.1.1 (assembly GCF_003998025.1). Classification (NCBI taxonomy): domain Bacteria; kingdom Pseudomonadati; phylum Pseudomonadota; class Alphaproteobacteria; order Hyphomicrobiales; family Phyllobacteriaceae; genus Mesorhizobium; species Mesorhizobium sp. M8A.F.Ca.ET.021.01.1.1. Next base: position 1,401 of record NZ_RZSJ01000038.1, on the reverse strand, counting down.
TTCCGGAAGATCAGACAAGAAGACTGCTGGATCATCATACCGCATTGGGGCACCTCCATGGAATGGTCCAATCAATGGGTCAGGTTCGCCTGACACTGCGCCAGGATCATCATGATCAAAGCCCATCCGCTCGGCCAAATGTGACCCGTTACGGGTCAGTACGCCTGGCACCGCAATTGCATTGATAGAGTGTGGGCTGGGACGAGGTCCGTCGCCTCGCAAATGGGGCGGCGGGCCTTTAGCAACGAGGGGCTTTGACGGAGCGGCCCGGCACCCCTTTGTTGGGATGGGGCTAGGACACCGGGCCTAACCGACGGGCTGTTTGTGAGAAACGGCGCCGGGGCTGAGGGACTATATGCGCTCATGCTGAATACGCGCAAAGCATACGAACGAAGTATGAGAGCGACAATTCGGGGGGCAGCCGATGGCCGATAAGCCGGTGACGACCGACGTCGAACCCGCGCTGGTGCTGATTATGACCCAGCGGGAGGAGGAGTAGCGGCGGCGACAGCGCACCTTCGGTTCGATATAGCTAACGCTTGTCGTTTCGCGGCTTGCACTACGCTTTAGCGGAACCAAAAAAGAGGACACGGGCGTGCTTCGTCGGTCGGCTCCGGTCTGGCTGTTCGCGGCATATCTGCGCGTCCAGTATGCACTGCAACAGCAACCCGCTTCGAACGGGACGCTTTGCAGATGGCACGACAGGTCTCGCTGGTGATCGAGGCAGAACTTGTCAATCTGCAGACCATTCTTGACGGTCTCTCAAAATCGGCCACTCTCGCCAATGGCAATCTAAAAGCGCACGATATCTTACACGGAGCGGCGCCGATCTTGGCGATCTGATTCCATTGCCGTCATGGGGCCAAGGATCCAAAGGATCGCACAAAGCCACTGTGCCTGGAATGGGCTGCATACTCATCTTATTAGTGCGGGGAAATTATGTGCAATTACAGGTTGTCGTACCTTTGGATATATTAGTCACCTAAGATATAATTACCAAATTGTTAACCAGGATTAATGCGCCTTTTCCACAGCATCGTACTATGCACTCCAGGTTGGGTTACCTCCATAGGGCGCGGAAGCCATACGTCGGTGTGTTGGGACGGCGTATGTCCTACTCCTTGAATCCAATCTTCGGTCAACATCTAGTCAGCCTGACAGACGATGAGCGTATTAGTTCACGCCTTTGACATGCTTTGCTAGGGAGCCAAACCAAAGAGGAGAAAAGCAAGTCAGCGCGATGGAGAGGAGTAGGTAAAGCGATGGCACACCCCCAAATTTCCGATTTTTGGAACGATGCAACAAAACCGTTACACAATGGACATCTGCCGGACGCGAATGGTCTTGGCAGGTCCGATCTCGACGAAGGACGTCCGAGCGAAGGCTTGGTTATGATTGTCG
>NZ_RZSJ01000389.1:0-5982 GCF_003998025.1 Mesorhizobium sp. M8A.F.Ca.ET.021.01.1.1 | reverse complement strand
GTGTGCCGCCGAACTCCTCCGCGGCAAGCCGCACGAATTCGTTGACCTGGAAATGCGCCGCGTGCTGCTGCATGCCGCCGGTTGCTGCCACTGTCAGCACGCCCGGCATGCGCGGCAGGCCGGATCGGATGACCTCGCGCACGGCGCGCCCCCAACCGATGGCGACCACGGAGCCGGCAACCAGCTGCGCCTGCCTGAGCAAAGCGCCAAGCGGGGCGGAAAGCGCCGTCAACCCACCCGCCGCCGGCGTCTCGACAACCGCGGCATCCCGCAATTTCAGCCCGTCGACCAGTTGCCTGGTGATATCCTCCGGCGTCGCCAGGTCGATGACCTCGATGCGCACGATGCCCTCGGCCCGCGCCCTCTGCAGCAAACGCGAAATCGTCGCGGTGGAGACACCGAGCTGCCGCGCTATGTCGACCTGCGACATCTCCTCCACATAGTGCAGCTTTGCAACCGTGTGCAGCATCGTGCGCGATGCGGTCGCGTCCTGGACGGAGGGAACAGACAGCTTGCAATTCCTTTCAGCAACGTGTTACACACGTATACGCCGATGGGAGTTATCGCGCAAATCCGGTGAACTCGCAACTTGAGGGCCATACCAGGCCACGCGCCGGCAAGGCTGCTTGTGCTGGCAGCCGGCGATGCATCAGGCGGCAAAATCTTCCTGCCGGCAGGCAGGCAAACTGACCATTGTTTCCACGGGATCAGCGCCTCGGCGAGAGAGCGCCAACATCGGACAGAAAACCATGACGAAGATGACCACCGCGGAACTGCGCGGCTACCAGCAGATATGCGGCAAGGACGGCGCCATGGTGGCCATCGCTTGCGACCAGCGCGGCGGCATGCGCACCTTGCTGGCATCAGACCCCGCGGACCAGGCCAGGATCACCAACGACATGCTCGGCGACACCAAGGCCGACATCACGCGCTACCTCGCAAGCGCTGCGTCCTGCGTGCTGCTCGACCCGCTCTGCGCGGTGCCGAGAGTGGTCGACGAGGGCGTGCTGAACCGGGATACCGCACTCCTCATCGGCCTCGACGCGTCCGGGTTCGACCTTTCGCCGGAAGGCTACCGCCTGTCGCGGCTGGTTCCCGGCATCGACGCGCGGCGCGTGCGCGAACTCGGCGGCACGGGCGGCAAGATCATGGTCTATCTCAGGGCCGACAAGCCGCAGGCCAACGAACACAACATCGCCATGCTGCGCCAGTGCATTACCGACTTCGGCAAAGAGGACCTGCTGCTCGTCGTCGAATTCCTGACCTATCAGCTCGACGGAGAAAGTCCGGAAGACTATGCGGCCAAGACGCCCTGGCTGGTCGAGGAAGGTACCAGGATTTCGCTGGAATGCGGCGCAAAGGTGCTGAAGCTTCCCTACCCCGGAACGCCGGAAGCCTGTGCCAATATCACAAAAATGGCCGGCGAAGTGCCGTGGGCCGTACTTTCGGCTGGCGTCAACCACGCCACCTTCCTCGGCCAGGTCGAGATCGCCATGCAAAATGGTGCCTCCGGCGTGATCGCCGGCCGTTCACTGTGGAAGGACTGTATCTCGCTCGACCGTGACATTCAGCGCGAAAGGCTTAAGACCATCGCGGTGCCGCGATTGCGCGAGATCCAGGCGGTGATCGGGCACTATCGGCAAAAGGCCGCCGCCTGACATCCCGTTGGATCACCGGCACGTGCAGGACATCATGCCACATAAGTCGATGGCCATAGGGATCGATATCGGCGGCACCAATTTGCGTGCCGCGCGCATCTCGCGCACGGGTGAAATCCTCAAACGCCTCTGCGAGAAAAGCGCGCCCGACCCGGAGCTGGTGCTTGGCCGCATCGCCGACATGGTGCGCCTTCTCGATACGCCTGAGGTGGCGGCCATCGGCGTCGGCGTTCCCGGACGCGTCGACGCGCGCCGCGGCGCTGTCCTGTCGGGAGGTTACGTCAACCTTGCCTCGGTCGCGCTCGCGCAGCGGCTGGAAAGCATGACCGGCAAGCCTGTTGTCCTCGACAATGACTGCAACATGGCGCTGGCCGCCGAGATGGCCCTTGGCGCCGGCCGGGGCCACGACAACATCGCCATGTTCACCATCGGCACCGGCATTGGCGGCGCCGTCGCCCAGAACCGACGGATCATGCGCGGCCGGGCAACGGCGGGGCAACTTGGCCACATCACCGTCGACGTCGACGGCGAGGTCTGTGCCTGCGGGCGGCGCGGCTGTGTCGAAACCACCAGTTCCGGCACGGCGCTTGGCCGCCACATCGCGCGCGCCGGCTTTGGGCCTGACGTTTCGGTCGACCAGCTCTTTGCTCGCGACGTGGCCGGCGATATCGAGGCGCGCAGCATACTGGAAGCCTGGGCAAGGCCGCTGCGCGCGGCGATCGATACCACCGTCGCCATGTTCGACCCCGACCTCGTTCTGCTTGGCGGTGGGCTTGGCCTCGCGGCACACAGAGCGCTCGGCCACGCGCCGGCGCTGGCGCCCTGGTACCAATGCCCGGTAGAGCCGGCACAGCTCGGCGACGATGCCGGTGTGATCGGCGCCGGGCTCCAGGCGCTTTCGGCCCCGGCATCGACATCGCTTTCCGTTAACCTTGGTCGCGCCAGACGCGCCGTGCTAGTCAACGGCATCCCGGCCAGCGGCAAGAGCACCGTGTCACGCGGCATCGCCGACCGCATGGGATGGCCGCTGCTTGCACTCGACACGGTCAAAAACCCGTTCCTCGAAGTGCTCGGCGGCGCCGATCGCGAATTCAACCGCACGCTGGGCCGCGCCAGCTACCAGGCAATCTGGTCGGTCGTCGGCGACGCCCCGGCCGGCAGCACCTTCATCGTCGACGCCTGGTTCGGTTTCCAGCCGCGGCAAGTGCTCGAGGATCATCTGCGCAAGGCCGGCGTCGAACACACCGTCGAGATCTGGTGCCACGCGCCCGGCGAGGTTCTGGCCGAACGTTATGGCGCCAGGCTCGGCCAGCGCCTCCCCGGCCATCCCGGCGCTGCCTATATCCCTGAACTGATTGAACTGGCCAAACGCGCCGAACCGCTGCGGCGCGGACCGCTGTTCGACGTCGACACCACGCGGCCGATCGACTTCGATGCCATCACCGCATGGCTGCGCGCGACCTTGGCCAGCGACGCCTGAGTCGCTCGGTGCCAGCGCCGGTCATGCCGGCGGCAGCCGAAGCGTCCTGCGAGCGATCTGCCAGGCGGATTCGGCATGCCGCCGCGCCGCCGCTTCAGCCTCATGGCATCCATGATCTCGGTCATCACGGCAATCGCCGGCCCGCGTTTCCAGCCTGAGGACTAGCGAAGATGACGAGCGGTCACTTTGCGACGCTCGTCACTTGCGCAGCGCTGTATCAATAGCCGACGGTGAAGCGCTGCCTGACATGCGCCAGCTTCTCGATCTCGTCGACCAGGACGATGGCATAGTCCTCGAAGGAAATGCTGCTGCCCTTGTCCGAGGCGAGAAGCGTGTCCTTGCCGAGACGGTATTTGCCGGTGCGCTCGCCTGGGACGAACAGGGCCGAAGGCGACAGGAGCGTCCAGTCGAGATCGCCGACCGTCTTGAGCTTATCCAGGAAGTCGGCGCCCTTCTGTGCTTCGGCCTTGTAGATCTCGGGGAATTCGGGAGTGTCGACCAGCCGCTTGCCGGGCGCGACTTCGAGACTGCCCGCGCCGCCCACGACGAGATACCGCTTCACGCCGGAGTCACGCACCGCAGCGATCAACGTATCGGGGTCGCTGTCCAGGAAATGCACCGAGCTGATCACCACGTCGTGTCCGCGGATCAAATCGGCGAGACCTTGCCTGTCAAAGACATCGCCTTTTCTGGCGGTCACGCCGGGCAGCGCCGCGATCTTTTCCGGGCTGCGGGCGATGCCGGTGACCGTATGGCCACGGTCGGAGAGTTCCTTGAGCAGGCGCGAACCGACGGCGCCGGAGGCGCCGATAAGAGCAACTTTTGCCATGTCTTCTTCCATTTCCTGTTGGAGGCTGATTGGGTGGAGATCAGGCCGCAGCGATATGGGCGACGAGATTGTCGAAGCTGCCGAACAGCGCGTTCGAACCGATGAGCCGGGGCGCTTCGTTGCGGATGACCGCCAGCGAAGGCACGCCATTGGCATGCAAGCGCTGGAACAACGCGCGGCCGCGACCGACCAGTTCGCGGTGAGCCGTCAGCAGCCGCTCCGTTGGCGCCGCCAGCAACTCGCCCGCATCCGCCATGCCAGCGGCGGAGAGCACCTCGGCGACACCGCCGGCGGTGACGATATCGCGGCCGTCGACATAGCGTGCCCGCTGGATCGCCTTCAGCGCGGTCAGCCGCCGGCCGGGATCTTCCAGGCCTGCGGCGCTGATGGCGAGCGTGGCGGTATGGGAGTCCAGCAGAGTGCCACGAACGTTTAGAACGTTGCGCTGATAAGCCTGCGTGAACGGCTGTCCCGTCAGACGTTCGATACGCTGATCGTTGGCCCAGGCATGGGCGGCAAACCCCTCATCCATCGGACGCGCGCCGGCGCCGGAAAACAGGCCGGTCGCCAGCAATTCGACGCGCACGCCGCCTGCCATCAATTTGTCCAGCATTGGGGTGGCGCCGTAGCACCAACCGCAGAGCGGATCGAAAAGGTAAGTCACGCCTGAGTTGCGCATGATTGCCTGATGTCCGTTGGCGGGGCTCCCCGCGACCTGACCGTCAAATGTCCTGGCCCATATGTTGGCAGCGGGCGGTCTTGCGATAAATGGCTACCAATAATACAAACTGTCTGATCCAATCAGACAAAAGCGATCACTTTGGCCGACCTGCTGAACCTCAATCGCCTCATTTACTTCACCACCGTGATGGAGACCGGGTCCTTCACATCGGCAGCCGACCGACTTGGCGTCGCCAAAGCCGTGGTCAGCCATCAAATTGGCAAGCTCGAGGAAGAACTGGGCGCGTCTCTCATGCGACGCACGACGCGCCGCGTCACACCGACAGAAGAGGGACGCCTCTTCTATGACCGTGCAATGATCATTCTGCGGGAAGCGGAAGCCGCCTATGGCGAGATTTCGCGCGGTGGCGTCGAACCGGCGGGAATGCTGAGACTGACCGCACCGCTCGACTACGGCACGAAGATCGTTGCGCCGGTCATCGCCGCCTATCTGAAAACCTATCCGCATATGCGCGTCGAGGCGATCTTCGACGATGCGGTAAGCAATCTGGTCGACGAGCAGATCGACCTCGGCATCCGCGTCGGCTGGCTTGCCGATTCCTCGAACCAGGCGCGGCGCCTGGGCACGATACGGCAGATCGTGGTGGCAAGTCCTGCCCTCGCCGCGAGCCTGCCGCAGGGTGTGAGCCCGCGCCAGGCGCGATCGCTGGCCTGGGTCGGAAACGCCCAGCTTCGCGGTGTCGGCCAATGGCTGTTTTCCAGGAATGGTGACAAGGTGCTGACCGAGCTCAATCCGGTCATCACATGCGACAAGAGCCCGGCCGCCCACGCCTGCGTGCTTGCCGGCATAGGGCTGGGTGTGTTTCCCGACTACAGCGTCAGCGATGATATCGCCGAAGGACGGCTGGTGCCGGTCTTTGCCGAATGGGCCTTGCCCACCGGCGGCATCCACGCCGTCTTTCCGCCGGCAAGGTTCAGGCCCGCCAAGGTACGCGTATTTGTAGACCTGCTCGCCGCCGCCGAGAAAAAACGATCGCGCGGCAGCGCGATGCTGTGAGATGTGACCGCCGCGGAAGGTCAGGAATGACTTACATTAAAGCGGTTATGCCATCTCCCAAAAACAAAACGCCCGCGGCGATTGCTACGGGCGTTTGTATGGATTGTTTTGGTCGGTGGGATTTGTTTGTTGTGCGTCGCGGGCTTGTTCTCGCCTGGGGGGCGGATTGATCTCTGGTTCGACCGCAAAACGGCCCTCCGGGTTTGATTCTGGCGGGCGGTTTAATTTGGTTGCGGGGAGAGGATTTGGTTTTTTGTCCTGCGGCGTCGGCTTTGCC